>JAGGZA010000037.1 GCA_021162265.1 Candidatus Aerophobota bacterium
CTTTATGAGAGACTATCTTTAGATTTTCCGTCATATTTCTCATATTTCTTATTTTTTCTAAATTTTCAGATTCTATGCTTTTGATCAATTCTTTAAACTCCAGCTCTTTAAAAATATTGAGAAGGATGGTCTCATCGGGTTTTTTACTTTTTAGTTTTTCTAAATCAATCTTTAAAGGGATTTCAGTAATCACAGTAGCAAGTTTTTTACTTAGCTTTATTTTTTCAACATTTTCTTTGATTTTATTGGCTAATTTTACGGGCAACCTATCAATATTGGAAAGAATCCCTTCAGTGCTACCGAATTTTTGAATAAGGTTAGCAGCGGTTTTTGGACCGATTCCCGGTACACCGGGAATATTGTCAGATACATCTCCTGCCAGAGATAAATAATCAGCTATTTGTTCTGGATACACGCCATACTCTTCTTTTACCTTTTGCGTATCAAAAGTTTCTATTTTAGATATGCCTTTTTTAAATCTAACTATCCTTATAGAAGGTGAGATCACCTGGAAAATATCCTTGTCTCCTGTAAATATCTTTACCTCTAACCCTGCTTTTTCTCCTTCTTTGGCTATGGTTGCCAGAATGTCGTCAGCTTCGTATTCTTCATCTTCAAATACCGGTATTTTGAATCCCTTAAGAACCTCTTTGATTAGAGTTATTTGTTGAGAAAGTTCTGCAGGTGTTTTGGGGCGAGTGGCTTTGTATTCCTCCCATTTTTTGTGACGGAATGTTTTTTTTCCTTTGTCAAAAGCACATGCTATATATTCTGGCTTTTCCTCACGCAATAATTTCATCAGTATTCTGGTAAATCCATAAACTCCTCCAGTAGGAATTCCTTTTTTAGTAGACAGGGGAGGAAGTGCATAAAATGACCTGTATAGCAGAGCATTGCCATCAATTAGAATTAGTTTCTTTTTTTGTTGCAACATTCCTCTCCTTTTCTGTTTCCCTGACAATTATAGCAAATTTGCTCCTGGTGTAAAATATTCCCTTTCTACAACATTGCTTTTGGAGCGGAAAATATCTTTTATTTTATTATTTTATCTAAAGAGAAAAGTTAAGTTATCTTAAATGCTATTGACAATTTTGCCGGTAAATGCTATCTTAAAAACTGCAATTCGGAAAATGGAGGTAAAAGGGTGGGTAAAAAGTCCAAATTTTTTACTCTTGTAATTGTTCCCAGTTCTTGTGGAAAAGTTAGAAGGATAGTTATTCCAAGGTTTATGGTAACCGTGGGCATAATAGGAGTTTGTGTTGGTTTTCTTTTTCTTTTTTATTTTATAGGCAAATACGAAGTTGCCAAGAGAAAACTTGCCTACCTTGATAGCTTAGAAAAGCTTACTCAGGCCCAACAAAAAAAGATAATCTCCCTGGTGGAAAAAGTGGACCAGTTTAACGCTACTTTAAACAAATTAAAGGAGATGGAATCCCGGTTAAAAAGCATGGCAGGGATAGGAGGTGGTAGTGAGGGTTCTGCAGAAGATTTGGGTAGAGGAGGACCTGAGGAATATGTATCATTTGGGAATTCCTCCCAGGAAAATCTTCTGGCAGATCCACTTCAGACAATAAAAACAGTAGAAGGGAGTTTTAAAGTTTTAGAAAAAAGGGCAACTCTTCAGGAAGAAAATTTTTCTAAGATTAAACAGGTGATAGAGAGACAAAAAGCCCTTTTTGCCTCTACACCTAACATATTTCCTGTCAAAGGATGGATATCATCCGGTTACGGGTGGCGGATAAATCCCTTTACTCATAGAAAAGAAATGCACAGAGCTATTGATATAGTAGCTTCCTGGGGTACTCCTGTTAAAGCTTCATGTCAGGGCAGGGTAGTTTATGCAGGGTGGAAAAATTTTTACGGTCTTGTTATAAGGGTTGAAAATGAGTATGGATATTCGACTCTCTATGCTCATCTTTCGAAGATACTGGTTAAAAAAGGAGAGCATGTGAAGAAAGGTCAAATTATAGGCAGGGTAGGAAGCAGTGGACGAAGCACAGGTCCTCATCTTCACTTTGAAGTATGGAAAAATGGAAGGACTATTGATCCTCTCATGCTGATGGTGGAGCCATTAGGTTTATCTTAAAATTAAGGATAAATACATGCTTAAAAAGAGGAAGGAAGAAAAGATCAATAGTATAATTGGTCCAGGTACTGAATTTAAGGGGACTTTAAAAGATAGAGGGAGCATAAGGATAGATGGTAAATTTGAAGGAGAAATTGAAACAGAGGGAAGTGTAATAGTAGGGGAGGATGCTGTAGTTAAGGCTAACATAAAGGCAAATTCGGTGAGTATAGCTGGGAAAGTTACAGGAGATATAGACTGCGAGGGGAAGGTAGAGATATCTTCTGCAGGAAGCCTTGAGGGAAAAGTTAAAGCTTCTGATTTGACTATTGCGGAAGGTGCCTTTTTCAATGGGGAGTGCAGGATGAACCCCTTAATTCAGCGGTCTTCAAAGGAAGACCTTGCCCCGGAGGAATAAATAATTAATATATATAAGAATATCAAGGCGGCGTAGCCAAGTGGCCAAGGCGGAGGATTGCAAATCCTCTATTCCCCGGTTCAAATCCGGGCGCCGCCTTTATATGCCCGGTTAGCTCAGTGGTTAGAGTGCTTGCTTGACATGCAAGAGGTCGCTGGTTCAAGTCCAGCACCGGGCACTAACGGAAAGTTAAGCTGGTTTTTCTATTTTTTAAGTTGTGTTAGTCAAGATTAATTTCCCGCGCAGGTTGGTTAGGATGGAGGAAGGTAAAGAAATTAATAAAGAACAGCAGCTTGAAGTTTTGAGACACAGTACTTCTCATGTTTTAGCCCAGGCAGTTAAAAGGCTTTTTCCTGAGGCTAAATTGGGAATAGGCCCTCCAATTAAGGATGGTTTTTACTATGACTTTGATATTGATGGAGAGGTCCTTTCTAAAAATTTATCCAAGATAAAAGAAGAAATGAAAAAAATAATAAAAGAGGATCTTCCTTTTGAAAAAGAAGTTGTTAGCAAGGAAGAGGCAAAAAGGATATTTAAAGAACGTGAAGAGCCCTATAAATTAAAGTTACTTGAAGAAATAGAAGATGAGAAGGTTAGTATATATCGCCAGGGAGAGTTTGTAGACCTTTGCCGGGGACCTCATCTGGAAAGTACCGGTAAGATAAAGCATTTTGCCCTTCTTTCAGTAGCTGGAGCCTATTGGCATGGCAAAGAAGGAAATCCGATGCTGTCTCGTATTTACGGAACCTGTTTTTTTACCAAACAGGAACTTGAGAATTATCTTGAATGGATAGAAGAAGCTAAGAGGAGAGACCATCGTAAATTAGGCAGAGAACTTGGAATTTTTGATATTTATCCTGAGCTTGGCCAAGGTCTTGCTGTTTATCATCCTAATGGTTCTTTAATAAGAGAGATTATAGAGAATTTTGAAAAAGAAGAACATTTAAAGAGGGATTATCAATTAGTGAGGACTCCCCATATTTCTAAAGCTGAACTATGGAAGATATCAGGACATCTTGACTTTTATAGAGAGAATATGTATGTTTTTTCTATTGATGGTGAGGAATATGTACTTAAGCCCATGAATTGCCCTGGTCATATAATGGTTTACAAGAGTAAACAGAGAAGTTATAAAGAGCTTCCTATAAAGCTTTTTGAATTAGGAACGGTTTACAGAAGAGAAGCATCTGGAGTATTACATGGTCTTTTAAGATTGAGAGGGTTTACACAGGATGATGCTCATATCTTTTGTATGCCTTCACAATTGATAGATGAGGTAAGAGAAGTTTTGCGATTTTGTCTTTTTATGATGGATACTTTTAATTTAGGATACAAGGTTACTCTTTCTACACGTCCTGCAAAGTCAATTGGTTCTGATGATCTTTGGGAAAGATCAACAAGTGCTTTGAAACAAGCCTTGGAAAAAGAAGGGATTGAATTTGAAATAGCTCCAGGGGAAGGTGCTTTTTATGGGCCAAAGATAGACATACAGATGAGGGATGCTCTGGGGAGATTATGGCAAGGACCAACCGTTCAGGTTGATTTCAATCTTCCAGAGAGATTTAATCTTACCTATGTAGCTTCTGGAGGAGAGAAAAAGAGAGTAGTTATGATTCATAGAGTTGTGTTGGGAACAATTGATAGATTCCTGGGTGTTCTTATAGAACATGTAGAAGGGAAGTTTCCAGTATGGCTTGCCCCTGTCCAGGCAAGGATACTTACTATAACTGATAAGGAGACTTCTTACGCCAGGGAGATTTACAATAATCTAAAAACACAGGGAATTCGGGTAGAGTTGGATTCAAGAAAGGAAATGTTGAATTATAAAATAAGAGAAGCCCAATTACAAAAAATTCCTTATATGGTTATCCTGGGAAAAAGGGAGAGAGAAAGTAGGACTTTAACTGTGCGCAAGCGAGATGGGGAGAATATAAAGGGCATTCCTGTTGAGGAATTTGTCAGTATGGTTAAAGAGAAAGTGACCAAAAGAAATTAAAGTGAAAAGGGGGGATTCTTATTAATACAAATTCTCGTATGGCGGTAAACGAGGAGATAAGGGCTAAAAGGGTAAGACTTATTGATTCAGAGGGGAGACAGATGGGTGTTTTTTCACGAGATAAGGCATTGGAGATTGCTCGGGATCAGGAACTGGATCTGGTTGAAGTTGCTCCTCATGCCAATCCGCCAGTTTGTAGATTGCTTGATTATGGAAAGTTTAAATATCAATTGGAGAAAAAACGTAAGAGGACCAGAAAAAAGCATACCTCTGATACCCTGAAAGAGATAAGATTATCTTATCAAATTGGGGATCATGATTTGCAGATAAAGGCAAGGAAAGTTCAGCAGTTCCTGAAAGAAGGACATAGAGTGAAATTATCTATAAGATTTAGAGGAAGAGAGAATATATATAAAGAGGAAGGAAAACATATCCTCGAAAGGGTAATAAAGGAAGTGGAAAGTGTTGGCAGGGCAGAATCTGCCCCATCGATTAGCGGGAGAAGGATGGAACAATACCTTGTCCCTAAATAAAATTGCGGGTTTCGTTCTGGAGGAAAATATGCCCAAGCTTAAAAGTCATAGAGGTGTAATGAAGAGATTTAAAGTTACCAGAAAGGGGAAAGTAAAGAGGTCTAAAGCATTTGCTTCTCACCTCAAACTTAAAAAATCAGCAAAGAGGAAGAGAAAGCTAAGACAACCTGCTATTGTAGAGGGGTCTGATGCAAAAAAAATAAAAAGATTGTTAACAAGTTAACAAAGAGGGAAAATAATGACCAGGGTAAAGAGAGGAATTATACATACCAAGAAGAGAAAAAAAATCCTTAGATTGGCTAAGGGTTACAGGACTGGCAGGAGTGATTTGTACACTCAGGCCAAAGAAGCGGTTAAAAAGTCTCTTTTTCACAGTTATATTGGGAGGAAGAGAAAAAAAAGGGATTTTCGTAGATTATGGATTGCCCGAATTAATGCAGCTGCAAGAAAAGAGGGTATTTCCTATTCCCGGTTTATTAAAGGGTTAAGAGAGGCTGATATTGGGTTAAACAGAAAGGTGCTTTCAGAGATAGCTATTAATGAGCCTCAAGAGTTTTCGAGATTGGTGGAGGTAGCGAAAAGCAATATAAAGGAATAAAGTTGACAGAGTGGGCAAAATCGCTCCTTAAAGGGATAGGGATTTTTTTTTCTCTTGCAGCAGCGTTTGGAGTGGCAGCGTATATCACTTTGATAGTTATGGTTCCCCGGGAAGATATTGTAGTTCCCGATGTTGTAGGAAAGAAGCTGGAAGAAGCTATTTTTCTGTTAAGTAAGAGTAATCTGGGAACGAAGATTACAGGAGAAAGGTTCTCTGAGGAAGTTCCGGAGAATTTTGTTCTTTCTCAGACTCCTCCACCAGGGACAAAGGTGCGTAAAGATCGGGTTGTGGATCTTGTGATAAGCGAAGGAGCAAGGTCGCTATCCAGTCCAGAAGTTGTAGGTATGAAATTAAGAGAAGCTAAAATTTATCTTTCTCAATTTGGTATAAGTATACTGAATATAAGTTATATCTATTCTGAAGCTGATGAAGGTGAGGTAATTGCACAGGATCCCCCTGAAGGAAGCAAAATGTATCAGGGGAGAGGGATAAATTTGCTTGTTAGTTCGGGTCTCCCTAAACTTAAGTTAATGATGCCCAATTTGATAGGGGAAAATATAGATAAAGTGGCACAGCAGCTTAAGAAGGTGTCCATTAAGGTAGCTATGGTCAAAGAGGAAACTTCTTTAAAGGAAAAAGGGACAATCATTGACCAGTCTCCACCTGCAGGAAGTATTATTGACAAGAACAGCAGGGTGGAACTTGTAGTCAGCACCGGAAGTAAAGAGAAAATTCAGGTTACATCTCCTGAAAGATGGATTCTTATTGGTGTTGATATTCCTCCTGGATTTGGAAGGGAAAAACTATCTTGTGTGGTAATAGATGAGGAAGGGAGGAAGATTTTTGATTGTGGAATGTATTCAGCGGGGGAGAAAGCATGGGTCTCCTGCGAGGTGATCGGGAAGGGGGAGGTCAGAATATACTGGGGTGATACCTTACTTAAGATAAGAAAGGTAGAAGGATGACCTCTCAGAAATTAAAAATAGCTCCTTCTATATTAGGTGCGGATCTTGGTTGTCTTCTTAATGAAGTGAAAAAAGTGGAAAAAGATGCTGACCTGCTTCATATAGATGTGATGGATGGGCATTTTGTACCTAATATTACTTTTGGGTTGAATGTGGTAAAATCATTAAAGGGCAAGGTAAATTTACCTTTTGATGTGCATCTTATGGTTGAAGAACCTGAGAGATGGATTGAAGCGTTTGCCGAAGTTGGATGTGAATTTATAAGTTTCCATATAGAGGCTACAGTTCACCCAGGGCGTTTGATTAATTATATAAGAGAAAAAGGCAGCAGGGTGGGAATAGCTTTAAATCCAGCTACTCCTGAATGTTTGCTTAATTATATTCTTCCAAGAGTGGATATGATTCTTGTTATGACGGTGAATCCTGGTTTTGGAGGTCAGGATTTTTTGCCTGAAGTATTACCTAAGATACGCACTATTTCCCGGAGTGCTGAGAAAGAGGGAGTTGATATTGATATAGCTGTTGATGGTGGAATAAATGAAGTTACTGCAGAAAAGGTAGTTAAGGAAGGAGCAAATGTTCTGGTAATGGGTAGCTATATTTTTAAGTCTCCTGATCCGGGGAAATTAATTGTTAATCTGAAAAATAAACTAAGTAATCGAGGCTTTAAAAGGAGGAAATAGGTGGCTGTCAGTATCAGGTTGAGAAGGATGGGTGCAAAGAAAGTTCCATTTTATAGAATTGTGGTTGCTAATTCACGATCTCCCGCTCAGGGAAAGTTCATTGAAAGTGTTGGTTGGTACGATCCCAGAGCAAAGAAAGTTCAGGCTGATAAAGAAAAAATATTAAACTGGTTGAAGAAAGGAGCCCGGTTAACAGAATCAGTAGAAAAGCTACTGATTAATTATTCTGTAATTTCAAAGGAAGAATTATCTTGAAAATAGGGGGGGATAAATGGTAAGTCTGTTCAAATCCACTTCAAAGGAGGTAAACATGCGCGAGTTAGTAGAGTATATCATCAAGCAGATAGTGGACAATCCTGATGAAGTGCAGGTTCAGGAGATAAAGGCGGAGAAGGTTATTCTCCTGGAGATTTCAGTAGCCAAGGAAGATATGGGTAAAGTCATAGGGAAGGGAGGAAGAGTAGCAAATGCTTTAAGAACCATTGTAGGTGCTGCAGCAGCTAAACTCAGGAAAAGAGTAATGGTGGAAATCCTGGAAGAATAGGGTATGAGGTTTGATATCATTACCTTGTTCCCCTCTATATTTAAGGGCCCTTTTGAGGAAAGCATAATCAAAAGGGCTCGTCAAAAAAACATTCTGGAAATCCATCTTCATAACCTGAGGGATTTTACAACTGATGCTCATCGCACGACAGATGACGTTCCTTTTGGTGGTGGAGGAGGAATGGTTATGAAGGTGGAGCCTGTTTACAGAGCTTTAGCTTATGTGAAGAAGCAGTTGAAAGAAGAGGCTAAGGTTATTCTCCTGTCTCCGCAGGGTAGAACATTCAATCAAAACATTGCCCTTGAACTGATGAGGCAAAAGAATATAATATTGATTTGTGGCCGTTACGAAGGAGTGGATGAAAGAGTAAGAATGTACCTGGTGGATGAGGAGATATCTATTGGAGATTATGTCTTAAGTGGGGGAGAAATAGCAGCGATGGTAATTGTTGATGCGGTTACAAGGCTTATACCAGGAGTGTTGGGAAATGAGAGGTCAGCAAAAGAGGATTCCTTTTACCGGGGTCTTTTAGATTACCCCCAGTATACCCGTCCCGCTGAATTTATGGGCTGGGAAGTTCCTGAAGTTCTGCGTTCTGGTAATCATCAGAAAATAAAGGAGTGGAGAACAAGAAAGATGTTGGAAAGGACCTTACAGCGACGACCTGATTTGTTGAGAAAAGCCAGACTTTCTCCTGAGGAAAAAAGATATCTGGAAGAAATTAAAAAATCAGATCCTAAGCTTTAAAAATAAGAATCTGTTATTTTTTATCCCCCCTGACTATTAATTATAAATATCGAAGTGAGGATAAATGAATGCGTAGCGAGATAAAGAAAGTGGAAGAGAAGTTTTTAAGAAAAGACATTCCTGATTTTTCTCCTGGAGACACAGTAGCTGTTCACTTTATCATCAGAGAGGGAGAGAGAGAAAGGGTTCAAATTTTTCAGGGGATTGTGATGAGGAGGAAAGGGGGAGGGGTAAGAGAGACCTTTACCGTAAGGAAGATTTCATTTGGAATAGGTGTGGAGAGGACTTTCCCCCTGCATTCGCCTTTGATAAAAAAAATAGAGGTATTAAAGAAGGGAAAGGCAAGAAGAGCTAATCTTACCTATCTGAGAGAGAAGGCTAACAGATAAATGAAGGGAAAACACCTTGAGTGGATAAAGGAAACTGTTGAGACAGTTGTAATTGCTCTTGTTCTGGCTTTCTTGATTCGTACTTTTGTAGTACAGACCTTCTGGATACCTTCTGGGTCGATGGAGCCTACTCTTCTTGTTGGCGACAGAATAATGGCTTATAAGCTTTTTTATGGTATAAGTAAGGTGAAAAGGGGTGATATACTTATTTTTAAATTTCCCCTTGACCCCAGGAAGGATTTTGTTAAAAGGGTAATTGGACTCCCGGGGGACACAATTGAGATAAGAGATAAAAAAGTTTACATTAATGGTAAAAGGTTAATAGAGCCTTATGTTTTTCATTCTGATAGGTGGAATACAGGTTTCCCCCGTGATGAGTATGGTCCTGTTAAGGTTCCTCCTGGATCACTTTTTGTTCTTGGAGATAATAGAGATTCAAGTGAGGATAGCAGATACTGGGGGTATGTTCCTCAGAAGAATATTATAGGAGAGGTTTTCTTAATATACTGGCCTCCCTGGAGAGTAAGGATAGTGAAACCCCCACCGATAAAATTTGCCAGAGAAGAAACTTTAAGTTTTTTTCCTCAAGCTTTGCTTGCCGGAATTTACTGATAAGCATAGTGTCCTGTAATAATGTACAGCGATAAAAGGAAAGAACTGGGTAGAAAAGGAGAAGAGGTTGCCCTTTCCTTTTTAAAGAAAAAAGGCTATCACATCCTGGATAAAAATTTCCGTTGTCCTTTGGGAGAACTGGATATTGTAGCCAGGGAGGGTGACCAGATTATATTTATTGAGGTTAAAACTCGCAGAAGCTCAGGTTTTGGCCCCCCTGAAGAATCATTAAACTACATTAAGAAAAAACGCCTTACAAGACTGGCTCTTTTTTATCTTACGAACAATCGCTTGAAAGGGGTATGTTGTCGATTTGATGTAGTAGCCATTGTATTTAAGAAAGAAAAGGTTGAAGCTATCCATCTTATAAAAAATGCATTTGAAGCTACTTTCTAATCTGGAGAGAGATCTCGATGGAGAGAAAGATTAATTTGGGAATATTTGTACTGATAGCCTCTTTTATAATAGGAATTCTTCTTGGTATACCGTTTTATGAAGTTTTAAGAATTTTTGCAATGGGAGCAGTTGACCATACCACCCTTAAAATTGTAGCTATTGTGATCCTTATTGAGCTTATGGGTAATGCTTTAGCTAAAAGTGGTAGTTTGGGTAAGATAAATAGTTCCATAGAGATGTTCATAAAAAACAGGCATATTTCTCTTATTTTCCCTTCTCTTTTAATGGGGCTTTTACCTGTACCTGCTGGAGCAATGTTATCAGCTCCACTTGTGGAGGAGTCAGGAAGTAAGATGAATTTAAGTCCGGAGATAAAAACATTTCTTAATTACTGGTTTCGCCATATATTTGAATTTGTATGGCCAATTTATCCAGGTATTATACTGGCAGCTGCTATTTTGAATGTTTCTATTTATAGAGTGATTATGGCTCAGTTTCCACTGGCATTAACTTCAGTAGCTACCGGGATTTTATTTGGACTTACCAGAGTCTCTTATAAAGGGAAAGTTACAAAGATAGAAAAAAATCCAGGAGCAATAAGGGGATTCTTTGTGTTTTTAACTTATGCCTGGCCTGTTTTGGCTATAGTTATTCTTGTTCTTGTTGTGAGAATAGATATTGTCCTCTCTTTATTGATAATTGTTGTATGTGTTATATTTGCAACAAAAATTGTAAGAAAATTGCCCTTTTTAATGAAGGAAAGCCTTTCCTGGAGAACGATACTTCTGGTAGTCTCTGTGTTGATATTTAAGAAGATTCTGGAATCCTCCGGTGCATTACCGTTAATTCCCCAGTTATTCAGTCATTTCAGGATACCTCCGACGATTACTTTATTTACGATTCCTTTTTTTGTAGGTATTATCAGTGGTCTATCGATGGGTGTTGTAGGGATTGCATTTCCAATTTTGCTGCCAATTATTGGAGTAAAAAATCCTGACCTTACATATGCTATGCTTGCTTATGCTGGGGGTGTAAGTGGTTACCTGCTTTCACCTCTTCATCTTTGTCTTATTGTTTCTTGTGCCTACTTTAAGGCAGATTTTATAAAGGTCTGGAGGATGCTTATTTTACCTGTTATTTGTATAGGTCTTGCAGCATTTGTAATTGTTTTATTTAAAAAGGGTGGTATTATTTAAATATTGATGATTTATTCATTAAGTTAACTGAAGATATAGTATGGAAGTAGGATATTTACATCTGTACAGGAATGGAGAGCTTACAAGAAGGGTAGATGTTCTCTATAAGATTTTAGAAAATTGTACTCTTTGTCCCAGGGAGTGCAGGAGAAACAGGTTAAAAGGAGAAAGAGGTTGGTGCAGGATGGGTAAGGAGCTTATAGTATCAGCAATCCATCCTCACTTTGGAGAAGAACCTGAGCTTGTGGGTAACAAAATGGTCGGTTTATTAACAGGAAAAGGTGGATCAGGGACGATCTTTTTAGCAGGTTGCAATCTTCTTTGTGTGTTCTGCCAGAATTGGGAGATAAGTCATCTCTGTCAGGGAAAGAAGATGAGCCCGGAAGAGCTTGCAGAGGGGATGATCTACCTTCAGGAGAAGGGGTGCTATAATATAAACTTTGTAACTCCTACACATTTTGTTCCTCAAATAGTGAAGGCTGTAGAAGAGGCTGCCAGGAAAGGGTTAAATCTTCCTCTTGTTTATAACTGTGGAGGATACGAGAAGGTTGAAACATTGAAGTTGCTGGAGGGAATATTTGATATTTACATGCCTGATATAAAGTATTCTAATTCGGATGTAGCAGGGAAATATTCCGGTGCACCGGATTACTTTGAAGTAGCAAAAAAGGCTTTAAAAGAAATGCATCGGCAGGTAGGTGATTTAAAGATAGACAAGAATGGAATAGCTTACAGGGGAGTGCTTGTAAGACACCTTGTTTTGCCAAATGATCTTTCTGGAAGTAAAGATATTTTAAAGTTTATAGCTGAGCAAATCTCAAAGGAGACTTATGTTAACATTATGGACCAGTATCATCCAGAATACAAAGCTTTGGAATTTGAAGAACTTAACCGTCGTATTACCCTTTCTGAATATGAGAAGGTTATGAATATTGCTCGAAAATTTGGATTGCATCGGGGATTTGATTAAGGCATCTATAAAATTAGGGAGGTAGTTATGGTAAATTTAAAAGAAATTGCTGAAAATTTGATTCAGGGAAAGGCACCTAAGGTAAAGGAGCTTGTTCAAAAGGCAGTTGATGAGGGGCAGGATGTTCAGAAGATTTTGGATGAAGGTCTTCTCACTGGAATGAGTGTTGTAGGAGAGAAATTCAAGAGAAATGAGTTTTATGTTCCAGAGGTTTTAATTGCAGCAAGGGCTATGAAAGCTGGAATGGAGGTTTTAAGACCACTTCTTGTTGAAAGAGATATAAAAGGTGCTGGAAAGGTCGTTCTTGGAACAGTGAGGGGAGACCTTCATGATATAGGAAAAAATCTTGTGGGGATGATGCTTGAAGGAGCTGGTTTTGAAATTATAGATCTGGGGATTGATGTTTCTCCCGAGAGATTTGTGGAAACTGCAAGGGAGAAAAATGCAGACATTATAGGCTTATCCGCTCTTTTAACAACAACGATGCCGGCAATGAAGGAGGTAATCTCTGTACTTGAAAAGGAAAATTTAAAGGGAAAAATAAAAGTTATGATAGGTGGTGCACCTGTTACCCAGGACTATGCAGATGAAATAGGAGCAGATGGATATGCTCCTGATGCAGCATCTGCTGTAGACAAGGCAAAAGAACTTGTTGGGGAAAAATAAAAGCTGGTAAAATAAATCACCCTGGCTCTGTGGATAAAATTTTATCCCCGGAGCCTTTTGTTTAATTTTATATTTTAGATAAATAATTTTTGGCATAAAGAAGATTGGAATAGTGGAGATGGATTGGGTTTTGTACTCTGTCTATGAAAGAATTGAATTATAATTTATTTTTCTCACCTTAATTTTACATACGATAATCAAGACTTGACATAATTTTAATTATATGGTACAAATAATACAACTTGCCTGACAATCTTACTGATAAGGCAAGGAGGAGGAAAAGCTTAAATGTTTAGAAGAGTTAAGACCAGGAAAGTATATATGGAGATAGTAGAGCAGATTAGAGAATTTGTGGAGGAAGGTAAATTGAAGCCGGGCGATAAACTCCCTCCAGAGCATGTTCTTGCTAAACAATTTGGAACTTCCCGTCCTTCCGTAAGAGAGGCACTTAGTGCCCTTGAAATTTTGGGAATAATAGAGAGCAGAGGAGGCAAAGGTAATTTTA
The DNA here is from genome assembly GCA_021162265.1 of Candidatus Aerophobota bacterium. GTDB lineage: Bacteria > Aerophobota > Aerophobia > Aerophobales > B3-G15 > CBFDTW01. The sequence goes on from JAGGZA010000037.1 coordinate 13,284, forward strand.
TAAAAAATAGCTTAAACTTACCTTCTTACAGGCAAAAATTAAAGAAACTGGAGGAGGAAGAAAGTCCTTTCGAGCTTCTTGAGGCAAGAAAACTTATTGAGGTTCAAATTGTTTCTCTTGCTGCTCAAAAGGCTACGAAGGAAGATATAGCTTTTATTGAAGGTGCTCTGGAAAAAATGAGAAATGCTGCAGGGGATGTTCTTGAAGTTATGAAATTTGATAGAGAGTTTCATATTGGTATAGCAAAGGCAGCTCATAATTCTGTTCTTTTTTCTATAATGAATTACATAGCTGATGGTCTTAAAGAGGAACTTTTTATAAAGTTGAAGGAAAAGAGTCTAAGTACCCCTGGTCGCCCTCAAAAGTATATTGTGGAGCATACCCGGATTCTTAATGCTATAAAAAATAAAGATAGCGAGGAAGCTTCTAAAAGAATGTATAATCATTTAGTTGATGTGGAAAGAGATTTATTGAGCAGCGAGGAAATTTAATATTAATTTTGTTAAGAAAATATTTGATAAGACTACTTAATTAATAAGCAGTGGTAATTGAAAAGGAGGTTACTGATGAAACTCGTTAATAAGGTAGCTTTAGTTACAGGAGCCAGCAGTGGTATTGGACAGGCGACTGCTATAGAGCTGGCTAAGGAAGGAGCAAATATTGCGGCTAATTACTTTCATAATAAAGAGGGAGTAGAGGAAACCTGTCGCAGGATTGAGGAAGTTGGTCGGAAGTGTATTAGTATTAAGGCTGATGTTACTAAAATTGATCAGGTTAAAGAAATGGTAGAGAAAGTACTGCAGGAGTTTGGAGGAGTGGATATATTGGTTAATAATTCCGGGGGGATAATTAAAAGATCGTATATTGCCGAAATGCCAGAGAAGCTCTGGGATGATATGCTGGACCTTAATTTGAAGAGTATATTTCTTTGCTCAAAGGAAATCATCCCGCATATGATAGAAAGAAAAGGCGGTGCCATTATTAATCTTTCGTCAATTGCAGCAAGAACCGGGGGAGGACGTGGAGCAGTTTCCTATGCTGCAGCAAAAGCTGGTGTAGATGGATTTACTAAGGGACTTGCAAAAGAACTGGTAGATTATGGTATTCGCGTTAATGCTATTGCTCCTGGGATTATTAATACTCCCTTTCATAAAGACCCTGATGTATTAGCTCAGCTTAAAGAAATGATACCGATGAAGAGACTGGGAAAGCCTGAAGAGGTAGCAAAGCTTATAGTGTTTCTCTCCTCAGAGGACGCATCTTATATTACCGGTAGGATTTTTGATGTGAGCGGGGGAATTATGATTTAGCTTCCCTGAAGGGAGAAAAGATTTGTTGAAGATAAGGAAAAAAAAGTGGAATTTTTAGGATACAGAAGAGAAAACGGTTCCTGGGGAATCAGGAATTATGTTGTGGTAATTCCAGCTGCCAATTGTGCCAATGGTTTAGCTGTGGAAATAGCCAATGGATTTGATGATGTTATAGCTCTTACTCATATTGGTAGATGTAACTATTTTGGCTCTGACAAGGAAACGCTTCGGCGTGTCCTGGTAGGCCTGGGGTCAAATCCCAATGCTGCAGCAGCGCTGGTAGTTGGTATAGGGTGCGAGGGTGTGTCTGCCGGGGAAATAGCAAGTGGTATTAAACAAACAGGTAAATTTACCGAGTTTGTAACTATCGAAGAGGCAGGTGGGTTTGATCAGGCAGTCAAAAAGGGACGAGAGATAATAAGGAAAATGCTTGAAGTGGCTTTTAAGGCAAGAAGAGAACCTGCTCGGCTAAAAGATTTAGTTTTATCTATTAAGTGTGGTGGATCAGATTCTATTTCAGGAATTTCAGGGAACATTGTTGTGGGTAAAATATCAGACAAAGTCATCACAGGAGGAGGGACAGTAATTTTTACTGAAACTGCAGAGATAATAGGTGCTGAACATGTGTTAGCCAAAAGGGCAGTAAATGAAAAGGTAGTAGGGGAGATTTATAGTTTTGCCAGCCAGATGGAGCGGAGAATCAGTGCTGTAGGTATAGACATCAGAGGTTCTCAACCTACTCCTGCTAATATTAGGGGAGGTCTTACTACTATTGAGGAGAAATCTCTTGGTGCTGTAGTAAAAAGTGGGACCAGTCCTATCCAGGGGACTCTTAAATGGGGAGAGCAGCCTGCTGAGAAAGGTCTATTTTTCATGGATGGTCCTTCTAATACTGAGGTTTTTCCTGGTTGTGCTGCAGCAGGTGCACAACTTCTCATTTACTCCTTGGGCGGTGGTTTACCTGCAAAAATGCCTATGGTACCGGCTTGTTCAGGAGGATTTCCCCTGATACCTATTGTAAAGCTAACCGGTAATCCTAAGGGATATGAGAAGATAAAAAACAATATTGACATTTACGTAGGTTCTGTTGTACAGGGAGAGGAAACAGCAGAAGAAGCTGCTGAACGTGCATTGAAGGAGATAATTAAAATTGCCTCAGGAGAGAAAACGACGATAATGGAATCTCTTAGAGGTTACATGGAACAGATAAGTTTTAATGTTACAGGACCACTGGTATAACTTTTAAGGGGTGAGAAAAATGCCTAAAGCACTTATTATTAATTCTATTGATAATGTAGCTACTGCTATAGCTGATATTGAGCCAGGAGAGGTTATTTCTCTTAAAATAGAAGAAAAGACCAGGCAAGTCAATATAAGGGAGAGAATTCCCTTTGGTCATAAGTTTGCTTTAAAAAAGATAAGAAAAGGTGAAAGCATTGTTAAATATGGAGAGAAAATAGGAAGAGCAACTCAGGATATTGAGAGTGGTTTTCATGTTCATATTCATAATGTTGAAAGCTTGAGGGGAAGAGGAGACATTAAAGGTTAAATATAAGACTTATCTAATAATATTCTATTAGGAGGAGGAAAATGACAAACGTAGTAGAGCTAATCCCTGAGGTGAACTTGATAGAAGATAAAGAGATCAGGGATAATCTTATTTCAGCTGTAAATGCAATTGAGAAGGAAAGTGGAGTTGATCTTACCCAGTTTCCTTTAGGCCATGGGATAACCGAGGCCGGCTCTTTAATGAGCCATTCCAGAGCCCTTGTAAAGATGGCATTGGCAGTAGCTGATGTTATAGAGGAGATAAACAATATTAAGGTTAATAGAGATTATTTAATAGCAGGATGCATCCTTCACGATATTGCGATAGTTTATGGTAGAGAAAATGAAATAAAACACTCTTTTACTGGAGCTTTTTTGGCGCGCGACCATAATCTCCCGGAGGAGGTTGTCAAAATAGTTGCCACTCATGCTAAAGAAGGGGAGCTGGTAAAAAGAAGTCTGGAAGCAACTATTGTCTACCATGTTGATTTTATGCATCTGGAGATTCTTACCGGTGAACATTACACCCAGGTTATTGTCAGACCATAACGATAAGGGGAATCAATAAAATTGGAAGAGATGTTTTTAAAGGAGGCACAGGATGGGTGATGGCTATTGGAGAAAATTATTAAGGATTGACCTTTCTACTAATTTGGTAAAAGAGGAAAGTATAAGCGAGGATTTATGCAAAAAGCTTTTGGGAGGAGTGGGTTTTGGTGCTGAAATTCTGTTGAAAGAAGTTGGTCCTGAAGTTCACCCTTTTGATCCTGAGAATAGACTTATCTTTGGATTAGGTCCCTTTCAAGCTACACAAATACCCGGGAGTGGTAAATGGATAGCGGTTTCTAAATCTCCTCTGACCAATATTCTCTGCTTTTCTGTGGCTGGAGGAAGAATGGGTTCCATGCTTAAAAGGGCTGGCTATGATGGACTTATCATTCAGGGAAGGGCAAGTAAACCGGTATACATCTGGATTGACAACGATAGAGTTGAGATAAAGGATGCCTCTTTTTTATGGGGAAAGGATACTGTGGAAACAGTTGATATCATTCGGGATAAGTTAAATGAGCCAAAAGCAGCGATTGCTTGCATTGGACAGGCAGGGGAAAGATTGGTGGGGATTGCCTGTATTGTTGTTGATAAAAGCAGTTTTGCAGGAAGAGGTGGTCTGGGAGCTGTGATGGGATCCAAGAATTTGAAAGCAGTTGCAGTTAAAGGAACGAAGAATGTTGAGGTCTTTGACTCTGGTAAGGTAATGAGCCTTACTCGAGAAATTAATCAGAAAATTAGAACAACTGCTCCTGAGGAGTTTCTTAAAGGTGGAACAACCTGTGAGGTTATACCAACTGAGGAGTTTGGAGACCTTCCCTTAAGGTATTGGGCAGGAGATACGGGAGGTATATGGAAAGAGGGAGCAAAAAAGATAGGAGACCCTTATTATACACAGGCTCTTAAGGTAGACATTAAAGAGTGTGCTAAATGGTCCTGCGATAACTGTCCTATCAGGTGCCACCGATTTATCCATTTAGAAGAGCCTCCAGAGTATGCTGTTACAGGAATAGGTCCTCAGTATGAGGCACTTGCCATGCTGGGATCCTGTAACCTTGTAGATGATTTAGCTGCTATTTCCAGGGCTAATGATCTCTGTAACCGTTATGGAGTGGATTGTATTTCAGCAGGAGCATTTGTTGGCTTTGCTACAGAGTGTTATGAGAGGGGACTTTTAACTAAAAAGGAAACAGGTGGCCAGGAACTTAAATGGGGAGATGGGGAGTTATTAATAAATCTTGTAAAGCAGATTGGTGAAAGAGAAGGATTGGGAAAACTTTTTGCCAATGGGATTGTCAGAGCAGCTGAGGCTATTGGAGGAGAGGCAAAGGAAATAGCGGTGCACGTTAAGGGTATGGATTTTCCTGCCCATGACCCGAGAGCTTTCTTTTCTCTTGCTGTAAGTTATGCGACAGGAGCAAGAGGTGCCTGTCATACTCATGGTCTTTGCTTTAAAGCTGCTCAGGGAGCACTTCTTCCTGAGATGGGAATTACTGAGCCTCCTGATAGGTTTGAGATGGAGAGGAAGGAGTATATAGCTGCTAAATTCCATGACTTAAGCGCTCTTCATGACTCATTAACAATGTGTAACTTTATGCTGTTTGGTGGGATGGGTATTACTGATATGCTTAATTGTGTTAATGCTATAACTGGTTGGGACTGGAAACTTGAGGACTTTCTCACTACTGCTGAAAGGATTACTACATTGAAGAGAGTGGTTAATGTAAGGTACGGGATAAGTAGAAAAGATGATAAGCTTCCTAAGAGAGTTTTTCAGCCAGCAAAAGAGGGAAGTCGTGCTGGGAAAATTCCCATTCCCTTTGAGGTAGCTTTAGATGGCTATTATTCTTTGAGGGGTTGGGATAGTGATGGCAAGCCTACCGTTGAAACGTTGGTAAAGTATGGTTTGACCGAGGCTCTAAAGCCAATTTGGAAATAAAATGGAAATTAAAAGGAGGTATTAATGCGAGAAGAGATGCGAAGAAACAAAGTGAAACAGATGTTAAAAGCTGGTAAGCCTGTTGTAGGAACATTTATGGTCTCAAGGTCAGTGGCAGCTCTTGAAGTATTGGCTGTAGCTGGATTTGACTTTGTGATTATTGATGCTGAACACTTCATGAAAAATCCTGAGACAATTGAACATCTAATTATTGCTTCCGAAGCTGCAGGTATTACTCCATTTGTGCGAGTACAGGAGAATGTTTATTTAATTGATAGGGTGCTGAGTGCAGGAGCAAGAGGGGTAATGGTCCCCATGGTTAATACACGGGAAATGGCTCAAGCTGTAGTTGATGTTGCCAGGTATTCTCCCATTGGAAAAAGAGGAGTGTGCAATCCAAGAGCAGTGTCCTATGGAGTGAAGGGTCTTGAAGATATGAAAGCCTACTATAGAGAAGAAAATGAAGATATTATGATTTTAGCTCAAATTGAAACAGCTGAAGGAGTGAAGAATTTCCCTGAGATAGTTAAAGTTAAAGGTATAGATACTTTCTTTATTGGTCCAATGGATCTGTCTCATAGCCTGGGAATTACTGGAGAGTTTGATAATCCTTTATTGAAGGAGCATATAGATAAGGTGTTTGAGCTTGGGAAAAAGGCAAATATACCCATAGGTATAATGGCCTTTAATGCTGAGGAAACCAACGAATATATTAAGAAAGGATTTGATTTGATTGCTATGGGTTGCGATATGATGTTTTTAGCTCAGAGTGCTATGGAAGAGATGGCTAAGATTAAAAGATAATTAAATAAAATAAATAATTGATGAAAGGGACAGGGGATAATAAAAAAATAAGGGAGGCGAGTAAACAATGAAGTATTTAAAGACGTTGGCGATTTTGCTGGCCTTTGTGTTTGTTATAACAGGAGCGGAGTGTGTTTTAGCTGCCAAGACCGTTACTATAAAGGTTGGGCATGGTCATAGTGTTTTCCATCCTGTTAACCAGGGTTTTGAATTATTTAAGGAACTTCTGGAAAAACGAACACACGGCAGGATAAAGGTTGAAGTTTATCCTAATGCTCAACTGGGAAGTGAGAGTGAGATGGCAGAAATGACAAAAATGGGGACGATGCAGGGAATCATGTTTGGTCGTTTTGAGGAAATGTCACCCATGCTGTATGCTTTTGCTTTGCCATTTCTTTTTAAAGATTATGCCCATGTAAATAGAGTTCTTAACGGTCCATTGGGCAGTTTTTATGCTACCTATGTTGAGGAGCATGGTTTAAAGCTTTTGGGATGGGCTCACTCTGGATTCAGACAGATTACTAATAATGTGCGTCCTATCCGTCGTCCTGAGGACTTGCAGGGGTTAAAGATGAGAACACCTCCGCTGGAGAACATAATTGAAACAATGAAAGCATTTGGAGCAAGTCCTACTCCTATTGCTTATCCTGAAGTGTATATGGCATTGAAGACAAAGGTAGTAGATGGACAGGAAAATCCTTATGTGAACATTTATTCAGAGAAGTTCTATGAGGTGCAGAAATATCTCACTGAGGCCAATTACATTTACATGCCAGGTCCTTTTTGTGTTGGACTTAAGTGGTGGAACTCTCTTTCTCCTGAAGACCAGAAAATTATTGAGTTAGCAGCTAAATCTGCTGTTGCTTACACTAATGCTCTTACTGAAGCTGAGGATCAAAAGTACAAAAAACTCATTGCAGAAAGTGGCGTACAGATTTACGAGCTCAGTGATGAGGAAAGAGCTGCCTTTATAGAAAAAGCACAGCCAGTGTACGACTCCTTTATAAAGAAGGGAATAGTCACTGAAAGAATTATTAAACTCATTCACCTCACAAAGTAAGATAAGGGAAAATTATTATCCCCTGTCCCTATCAGTTGGAGACGGTATTATGATGGCAAAAGAACAAAAAAGTAATTTACTTGCACGTATTAACGAGATAGCAGCTATGTCTGCCTTAGCAGGGATGACAGTTGTTGTTTTTGTTGCTGTTATTTTGCGTTATATCTTTTCTATAACCTTTCGCTGGACAGATGAGCTTACTCGATTTATATTTATTTATCTTGTGTTTTTGGGGATTCCTATTGCTTTCAGAAGAGAAGCTCATGTTGTAATTAAGTTTTTTACCTCTTTTTTGCCCTCCAGAGTGCAAAAATGGCTTGGAATTGGAATAAATATTGCCGTTGCTTTTATTATGTTTGCTATTGCAATTGCCAGCTTTTCGATAATCTTTGGTCAGGTTGGACAGACATTAGCCCCCGGTTTGAAGTGTCCGAGAGCCTATATATATGCCGCTGTTCCTATAGGTGTTTTTTTTCTCGTAATAGAGATAGTTAAAAAGATAATGGGAAGGTATAAGAGTTATTAAAAGAATATTTTTCTTTAAGTCAAAAATAACTGTTAATCTCACTACCATTTTGGAAGATTTGAGAGAAATAATCCGGAGGAGATGATGGGTTTTGAGAGTATTCTCATA
>JAGGZA010000023.1 GCA_021162265.1 Candidatus Aerophobota bacterium
ATACTTTTTACCTCTTCCCTAACAATTGTATTGCTTTCAGGATTTATCCTGACCTTAGGGAGTTCCTCTGTATCAGGAACCTGCTTTATGCAAACAATAATACGCATTCTGGTATCCCTTATTATTTCTACATTTTATAAGTCAAATATTTTGCCAGGATTAAGGATATTATTAGGATCAAAAGTTCTCTTTATTTTTTTCATAAGTTCTATTTGAGTTTTATCCATGGCTAAAGAAAGATAATTTTTCTTGGCGATTCCTATTCCATGTTCACCAGAGATCATTCCTCCAAGAGAGACTGTAAGCTTGAATATATCTTCAACTGCCTTTGGCACAACTTCTGTCCATCTTTTATCATCTATGTCTCTTTTCAGGATGTTAACATGAACATTACCGTCCCCTGGATGACCATAATTCAAGATTGGCAAAGAATACTTTTTTGAAATTTTATTTATTCCTTCCAGAAGGTGAGTGAGCTCGTCTCGAGGGACCACCACATCTTCCTCATCAATTATTGGACTTATGAACATCAAAGCCTCACGGACGTTCTTTCTTGCTTCCCACAATCTCTCCTGAGTTGGTCGATCCTCGGCTATTAAAGCATCCAGAGCTCCATTTTCTGAGCATATCTCTCCTATTTTTATATATTCTTCTTCGAGACTCTCTCTGTTATTCCCGTCCAACTCTACTAAAAGGTGAATTTCTGCCTGGTTAAAAGGAACCTCCCGTTTCAAAAACTGTTCGCAAGCTTTTACGCATCCCTTATCCATAAAGTCAAGAGCAGTAGGGGTTATTTTACTCTTAATTATCTGTCTGATTGCATTGGAACAGGAGATTAAGTCATTAAAAGGAAAAAGTAAGTTTACCTTTTCCTTTGGTAAGGGAATAAGCCTCAAGATAGCTTTGCTTACAATAGCTAAAGTTCCCTCAGAACCAACAAGCAGATGCATCAGTCCGTATCCTGTGGCATTTTTTACCAGTTTTCCTCCCATTTTTATAATTTCTCCATTGGGAAGGACCGCTTCCAGGCCACAAACATAGTCTCTTGTTGTTCCATATTTTACTGTATTGGCTCCCGCAGTAGCTTCAGCGATATTACCACCTATAGTACAGCTGTCCAGGCTGGCAGGATTTATAGGATAAAAGAGGCCATATTTTTCTACCTCTCTTCTTAGCTCTCCAGTGATTACCCCCGCTTCAACCACAGCCATCAGATTGTCCCTATCTATTTCTAATATTTTATTCATATTTTGAGTGGATAGAACAATCCCCCCGTAAATAGGTACTGCTCCACCGCTTAGACCTGTACCTCCTCCTCTTGGGGTCACAGGAATTTTTTCTTTATTGGCTATAGAAAAGACTTTTGCTATTTCCTCAGTAGTATGGGTTTTTACTATAACCTCGGGGTAATGTTTTAAACCAGTTGTTTCATCATGAGAGAAAGCATCTTTATCTGTTTCGCTTAACAACACATTGGTCTCCCCTACTATTTCCTTCAATGTGTGTATAATTCTTGATGTTACCTTGTTATACATCTTTTTCCTCTCAATTCGGTAATTATCCATCTAACTGTAGCTTCAGAGAAGTGGATTAAACTCTAATATTAGTATAGGGTCCTTCTGGAAGAATGGCGATTTTTTATTTTTTGAAAGGTCTTGCACATCTATTTTACTTTCTGCTAATTAATTAGAAAAAATCTGGATTTTGCTTTTTCTTTTATTAAGGGCTGATACCGTAGCTATAGAATAATTTATAGATTTAAATTACGAATTACCTCCTTCTATTAGTGATTCCCACTTGCTTATGCTATATTTTCTTAATGTTCATATATCGGGGGAATCTGACAATCTATTGCGTCTCTAAAATTTACAATTAAATTGATATTACTACTCTTAAAGTAGAAACCACAGCTTAAATTATAGATCTGTAAGTCCCAGCTCTTCTAATTTTTCCTTCTTTGGTATACCCTGTTCATCCCACCCTCTTATCTTATAGTAGCGGTTTAAGGCGGCCTCGAAGGGAACAGGAGCTTTTCCTGCTCTACTACCTTCTTTTGCAGGCTCAAAAATTCGCTTGGGCAGCTTATCATCCTTCCTTGTCACGCCATATTTTACATCTACCTGTCTTTGTAGTGTGAAGATTCTTTCACCGGTTTTTAGAAATTCTTCCATCGACCAATTCCATCCTGTTGTAGCATTTAGACAATTTAACATATCTGTTAAAGTCATTTCACCAAAGAACATAAACTTACACAAACAGAGAGAATTAGCTAAAACGCTATAATCCTGATATTTAGCTGCCACAACCTCTGATTCTTCCATCTGGAACCTATCTATATCTTTGGTAATTCCGGCTTCCTTTAGAAGGAATCCCTGAGATGCAACTTGAGGATTCCCCCGCTCATGGCAGCCCCCTCTTGTACCTGTGGCATAATTAACTGCTAAGCTAAAGAAAGCTCTGGGATCATGAGCAGGTAAATCCAGTCCCTTTACATGTACTGCAATCTCGCTTGCCTCTTTTCCAAGCTCTTTAGCAGCTGGCACTATTCCTTTACTAAATAACTCTCCCAATCCTTTTCTCTGACCAATTTGATGAATAATCTCAATCAATACCTTTTTGTCTCCCCACCTGATTTCCATTCCATCTGTCTTTTCTTTTGTTAATATTCCTTTCTCAAAACACTCCATTGCAAAAGCTACAAAGGCTCCCGTGGATATAGTATCAATCCCGTACCTGTTACACAACTCCCCTGCTTTAGATATGGCTTTTACGTCGTCAACAAGACAACAGGCTCCTAACATGCCCAGGGTCTCATATTCAGGTCCAGCTCCCTCCATGGCGAATTCTTCCGGTTCCTCGATCTTTATATGTCGATGGCATCCCACTACGCAGTATCTGCAAGGCCAGGGTTTTGCTTTTAATGTTTCGGTATAATGGGGTGTTCCAATTTTTTGTGCTCCTTCTTTCCAGGTGTCACCACTCCAATAACGAATTGGGACGTCTCCTGTTTCTTCTCCAGGAGCGAGTACAAAAGGGGTTCCATGAGCCCTGAGCCATTCTTTGGTTGAATTAAGAACCTTTCTGCCAATTTCTTTAGAAAGAATAGATAATTTTTTGTTATCATAAACAGGTGGACGTTGTGTTCCTCTTACAGCTATGGCTTTTAAATTTTTGGATCCCATTACTGCTCCCAGACCACACCTACCAACAAAACTGTGCTTATCAATGACAATGGATGCAATAGCTACTTCCTTCTCGCCAGCTTGTCCAATGCATGCAATACTTACATTATTCCCTAACTCACTTGAAATTAATTCAGTCGCCTCATATGAATCCTTTCCCCACATTTTTCCTGCATCTTTAATTTCCACTTTTTTGTCATTTATGAATAAGTAGACCGGGGTCTCAGCCTTCCCCTGGATAACAATTCCATCGTAACCAGCTTTTTTAAGCATAATTCCAAAATCAGCACCAGCAGCCGAATCAGCATATATTCCAGTTAAAGGGGACTTTGATACAACGCTAAATTTAGCCGCACCAGTTACCTTAGTTGCCTGCAAAGGTCCTAAACCAAATATTATTCGGTTCTCTGGAGATAGTGGTGCTATATCGGCTCCTACCTCATCATAGAGAATTTTTGCTCCAAAACCTGCCCCACCCAATACTTTTTTCCAGACTGATTCGGGGATTGTTTCCTCTTCAATTTTTCGCTTGGAAAGATCTACTCGCAGTATTTTACCCCAATATCCACCATACATAGGACTACCTCCTTTTTGCATTTCTTCACACAAGTTTACCCTTTTATTTTATGTAAAACTTTTTAATTATCCATCGTTTTTATCAATCAGAAAAGTGACTTTATCTTAATTTCAGTTCAACCTATCTGGAGATCTCCTCTCCCCTTTGTGCTTTCAACATTATGAGTATGTACATGTTCACCCTTATCAATATTCTTGGTAGCTTTTCCTATCGCTTGCCCATATTTTATAACTCTTTCGCCCTTTTTAATTTCTTTAAGAGCAATTTTATGACCAAAGGGAATACTTTCGTACACTTTGAGTTTATATACCTTTCCTCTACTTTTGAGATTTATGTTTACTTCATCTCCTTTTTTTAAAGGTTGTACGGCAACTGCTACGTTATCTTCCTCATCAATTATAAGTACTTTTTGCATATTTTTTCTCACTTTGATTAGATTACCGGTCCTTTTGTATAAATATCAATATTTATCCCATTTTTATCATAGCCCAGAAGTTCTGCCTTAACTTTTTTGCCTGATGCTACCTCCAATATTTCTCTAAAAATTCTTTCTCCTGCTTGTATGATAGTTTCTTCACCGCTAATTATTGTGCTTACATCTATATCTATATGTTCTTTTAAGTTAAGACAGGTATTTTTATTCCCTGAAATTTTAATCACTGGACACAGAGGAAAACCCTGTGGAGCACCAACTCCTGTAGTGAAAAGGATTAGCTGGCACCCTCCCGAAGCAAGACCAGTGAGGACCTCGATTTCCCTTCCGGGAGTATCCATAAAATACAATCCACAATCGGATGGTTGTTCTCCATATTCCAGAACACCATTTATTGGTTTTGTTCCACTCTTAATTATCGCTCCTAAGGACTTCTCCTCAATTGTTGTTAATCCACCTCTAATGTTTCCCGGAGTAGGCTGACTTCCTCGCATATCGACTCCCATCGATTTTGCCCTATGTTCCATTTCTTCTATTTTCTTAAGTATCCCAGAGGCTATCTCGGCAGTTACAGCTCTTTTTGCTAAAACCTCTTCGGCTCCCAGGACTTCTGTAGTCTCTCCAAAAATAACTGTTGCTCCATTCTCTATAAGTTTATCAACTGCAACACCGACCGCTGGATTTGAAGCAATACCGGATGTTGCATCAGAAGCGCCACATTTCAGCCCTACTACTAAACTGTTTAAATTTACCTCCTTCGTGGTATTTGTAATGTTTGAAACCAAACTTTGGACTATATTAATTCCTCTTTCTACAGTTTTGGTGATTCCCCCAAGTTTTTGAAGACATATGGAGTATGTAGGTTTAAGCATCTTGAGGTGTTTTTCTATTTCTTTTGTATCAACTGCCTCACATCCAAGGCTCACTAAAAGCACACCTACTACATTTGGGTTTTTGCCGATTCCCTCTAAAACTCTTGTTACTGTATCAACATCGGGTTTCAATTGGCAACAACCCTGATGGTGAAGGATTGGTACAGCTCCATCTACCTGGGTGGCTATTCTACTTGCCACCTCATTAACGCAGCCAACTGTTGGAATTACTGCTACATAATTTCTTATACCGATAGAACCGTCCTTTCTCAGATATCCAGAATACTTATACATTATATCCACCTTATTTTCTAAAATTAAATACTGATAATTGAACACATGAGATAACTCTCAATTGCAAAAAATTTCTATGCGAAGACCTATTACCTATTAATGTTTATTCCTCCTTCAGTGGAATCACACAAATCATTCTTAGAGTTTTTTCTCCAATGTTTCTGAAAGTATGTTTAACACCAGAAGGAACAAATACTGCATGCTCTTCCTTTACATTTTTGTCTTCATCACCTATTTTGATTTTACTTTCTCCTTCTACTATATAAACTTCGTGTTCCCAGGGATGTGAATGAAGGGGAGTAGATCCACCCGGCTCCACCTCTATCATCCTCATAGCAAAATTTTTTGCACCGTCCTTTTTGGAAAGTAACCAGCGAATTCCTGCCTTTTTACCATTTGGATCACTCTCCAGAGGAACATCTTTATAGTATTTAACAATCACACTCTTCCTCCTTGTTGTTGTTTTCAGAAAATAGGTATGACTCTTTATTATACAATATATATATTTCAGTCAAGTAAAATTAGTAAATGTGTCAGGAGATTGTTAATAGACTCTTTACAGGGAATAAAAAGGTTTATTAAAATAGCTGGTATCCCAAATCTGGAAAAATACATCCAGAAAGCCAAGAAGGAGAGACACCGGCTATGAAGATATTTTACCAGGAAATACAAAAAATGAAAAGGGTTGAGGCGAGGAAAAAGCTTATTGAGACCTACAAGAAGACAAAGAGTATAAGCAAAACAGCAAAGCTCTCTGAGAAACCTCCCGCAATGCCAAAGAGAAAGTGGCTAAGAAGATACAAAGAAAAAGGAGAAAAGGGATTGGAGGATTTACCCAGAAGACCTAAAAGACCTC
>JAGGZA010000040.1 GCA_021162265.1 Candidatus Aerophobota bacterium
CCCTTATACAGATCCTGAAGCAAAAGGAGTATTCGTTGGATTAGGTCTCAACAGCAAAAAGTGTGATATTATAAGAAGTGTCTACGAAGGAGTGGCTTTTAATTTAAGAGATGTTTTGGAGTGTGTAAACCAGATTGGTATTTTCCCTGAGGAAATTCGTGCCTCGGGAGGGGGAGCAAAAAGTACTTTTTGGAGACAAATTCAGGCAGATGTTTTTAATAAAGAAGTAACCACTGTGCGCTACAGTGAAGAAGGAGCTGCTCTTGCTGCAGCAATAGTTGCAGGAGTGGGAGCAGGAATCTGGTCCAGGGTGGAAGAGGCAACCTTTCTTTTCCCTGTTGAGACAAGAACAAAACCAAATCCCAAAAATGTGGAAATTTATGATAAGGTATTCTCTATATACAGGAAAATTTACCCTCAAATAAAGTCCATCTTTAATGAATTGAGTTCATTTTCAGGGTAGATTGAATTAAAAATGTTAAAAGGAGGTGAGGAAAGAGTAATTTCAAAAGAAAAAAAGTTTCTCAGTAAAACCTTCTAAAGGAGGAAAAGATGAGCAAGGCAATGAAGGTAAAAATATGGGTGAGTATTAGTCTGGTTGTACTTCTTATTGCAAGTTTTTCTCTTGTAGCAGTTGCAGCTGAAAAGTTCAGTTTGAAGGACATTCCTCCTATAAAGAACAAAAGACCTATTAACACCGTAGTTGAAACTGGCGCTGTATGGGACAAGATTATGCCCTATATCGAGAAGTTCACAGAGGTAACAGGTGTCAAGGTAAATGTTGAAAGGGTTGCCTCACCTGTTGTGTATTCAAAAGAAAATGTGGAGCTCATGGCAGGAACAGGATACTACGATGTTGTCTATGTTGAAACCTCCTGGACTACCGAGTGGGCAGAATATCTGTATAAACTTGAAGACCTTGCTGCCAAGTATGATCCAAAGGGTGTTAGAGGTTTCTGGGATGATGTGCAAAACCACTCTCCCACAATTTTAAACTGTGGAAAAGCCTACGGTGAGCAGATGGTTCTGCCATTTTACACCTACCACATGGGGATGTTTATCCGTCAGGATGTGTATGATAACCCTATAGAGAAGAAAAATTTTGCCAAAAAGTATGGTTATGAGCTGAAGCCTCCCACAAGTTGGGCAGAATTCTATGATCAGGCAGAGTTCTTCACAAGAAAAAAAGGTGAGCTTCTCAAAGGAAAGTCCCTTACCCATGATCTTTATGGCGTGGCTATGATGGCAGGTGCTTATCAGATAAACGATGAGATAAGCTGCCATCTCTGGGGTAAAGGATCAGATTATGTTACAGTGGTGAGAAATCCTGATGGAAGTCTTAAGGAATTTGTTATTACCAAGGACAACAAGAGACTTTTAAGAGAGGCTTTACTTGAATACAAAAGACTCCTTAAATTTGCTTCTCCTGGGTGTCTTACCGCTAATTTTGACTTTGTTGTAGCTCAGCAGGGAGAAGGTCATGCAATTGTCCAGCCTCACCAGTTTTCTAACTGTTTTGTGTGGACTGCTGATTTGTTGAGACAAAATGTCCCTGACGGAAAGTTGGGAATATATCCAACCATTGGCGAACAGCCTTATACTGGTGCCTGGTCAATGGGAGTCGCAAAGGATAGTAAGAACCCGGAGGCTTCATACTGGCTTGTCCGGTATCTTGCTTCCTTTGAGTGTCAGAAGGCTGTTATGAAAGAAGGTGGGCAGCTCAGTACCAGAATGGATGTTTTGCGCGACCCAGAATGGCATACTCCTCAAAATCGCTATCCTTACGGCATTTTGTGTGATTATCTCCTTTACATCTGGCCAAGACAGGCAAAACATGTTCCCAACTACTGGTATTTCAACACCAAAGCTGGCGGGAAGGTTTATGAAATGCAGATGGATGTTTTCCACAAACCAATGGGAAGAGAAGCTACAATTGATGAGGCTGTAGAAGAAGCTGTAACAAAGACTCTTGAGCTTACTTCCAAGTTTGATGATATTCCGATTCGGGAGGAAAAGTAAATAAGTATATGTGACACTCCGGGATTCATCCCGGAGTGTCACAACTTCTTCGTTTTTAAATTTACTGGCTGTTCTAGCTAAATAAGGATGTAAGAAATATATCGAGAGGGGAGATTAAGAAATGGCTAAGAGTAAAGGGAAATCTTTTACATTGGATGAAGCAGTAGCGAGAAAACCAACTGTATGGGAAACTCTTACAAGTGAAAAATACTTCAAATGGACACTACTTATTCCACTTCTTGTTATCCTGGGAGTATTCATGTTTTACCCTTTGATTTACTGTATCTACTATTCTTTTCATCAGTGGGGCATGCGAGGGAAGGCTATCTTTGTTGGTCTTCACAATTACAGGCAAATGCTGAATGATAAGGCATTTTTAGAGGCTCTCGGACGCACCTTCTATGTTCTTGCGATTTGTGTTTCCTTTGAGCTGTTAATTGGTTTAGGTCTTGCTTTACTCTGGAGTAGAGAATTTAAAGGGCAGAACATAGTCCGGGGACTTGCTCTTTTACCTTTGCTTGTTGCACCCTTAATCCTGTCATTACTGTGGAACTTTATGTTTGAGTATGATTTTGGAGCCATAAATCAGGTCCTGGAGGCTATTGGGCTGCACAAGGTTTACTGGTGGTCTCCTGAGCTTGCATTGTACACGATATGTTTCATAACCATCTGGCAATGGTTTCCCTTTTCAACTTTTGTTCTTGTCGCGGGGTTAAGAAGTTTACCAAGGGATGTATTTGGGGCAGCACGAGTTGATGGCGCATCAAGATGGTATACCTTCCGCAGGCTTACACTACCTATGTTAAGTCCGCTTATAATGATTATCGTCGTTTTGAGAACAATGTGGCTTATAAGACTTTTTGATCCTCTTTATGGAACAACAAGAGGTGGTGTCAGAACAGAACTTTTAGACTGGACAGTCTACAGAACCGCTTTTGTTTTCTTTGATATTGGTTATGGCTCCACAATGGCAATATTTTCTCTTCTTCTAACCCTTGCTATTTGTGCTGTAATGTTCCGAATACTTATGAAAGCATTGGAAAGATAAAAAACTTAAGGAAGGTAGAAAAATGACAAGAAAGATTTTATTCTGGCTTGTAACATTTGTTGTCCTTTTCATTATAGTAGCTCCACTTGCCTGGATATATCTTACTGCAATTAAGTCTCCGGGTGATATATTTACAACCGATGTAAGAAAACTTGTATTTTTCAAAGTCACTCTGGAAAATTTCAAGAGGTTATTTACAGAGTATCCTTTCTGGTATAA
>JAGGZA010000064.1 GCA_021162265.1 Candidatus Aerophobota bacterium
AATTCAAAGAGAGGTCCTTGATCCTCTTGCTATGAAGATTCTTGAAGGAGAATTTAAAGAGGGAGATTATATCAAGGTTGACTTCCCTGACGGGAAAGTTGTATTTGAAAAAGTAAAACCTTCAAAAGAAAAAACAACAAAGGTTTAACTTACTTTCCCAGAAGATCCTTTACTTCAGCAACGGTAGAATTTACTATATCTACCACTGCAGTAGAAGAAATAGTAGCTCCCGTTATAGCCTGGACCTCATTGGAGGTAACCGGTTTTTTCTTGACAAGTTTAATAAAAGGAACAATGTTAAGACCCTGAAATTGCCCTCTAAAAAAAGGCATGGTTATCTTTTGTCCGAGACCTGGTGTTTCTACAGACTCAAGAATCTCAATGGCAAGTGTCTTTTTAAATTCTGGATCAACTCCTATCATAACCTTTATTATACCCTGATACCCCGGACCTTTCCCCACAAAAGCATATCCAACTAACTTCCCGGAAGAATCTAATCCCTCGTAAATATTCTTTCCATCTTTTGTAATAGTTTTAAAACTTTTTGCCTCCGGGAGAACCTGGAAAATCGCCTCTTCTAATGCCTTTCTCTGGTTAACTTTTATAAGAGGCTGAGCATATTTATAAATCCCTACCAGTGCACCGCTGGAAAACACCCCTACTAAAGTCAAAGTTAGAATCATATGATGAGATTTTTTCACTTTTACCTACCTCCCAATATCTTTGGTTTTATGTACCTGTTTAAAAGAGGAGTAATAGCATTCATAAAAATAATAGAAAACATTACACCTTCTGGATATCCTCCCCATAATCTTATCACCACTACAAGAACTCCTGCACCTATGCCAAATATCATCCTGCCTCGTTTTGAAATGGGGGTAGTAACAGGATCAGTAGCCATAAAAAAAGCTCCTAACATAAGACCACCGGCAAAAAGATGAAACAACGGACTTCCATACATAGGGTTAAAAAGAAAAGTTATACTGCTAAAAACAGCCACTGTGGCAAGATAAAAAAACGGAATCCTCCAATCTATACACCTCCTTACAAAAAGATACCCTGCTCCAACTAAAATAGCGAAAACCGAGGTCTCGCCAAGAGAACCAGCCACATTTCCCCAGAAGAGGTTAGAAATTGAGGTTGTCTGATGTTGAAATTTCATAAGTCCAAGAGGGGTAGCTCCGGTTAAGGTGTCAAGAGTAAATGGATGTGTCCAGGTAGTCATGAGCACGGGAAAGGTTGCCATTAAAAAGGCTCTCCCTATTAAAGCAGGGTTAAATATATTGTATCCCAATCCTCCGAAGATCTGCTTTCCAAAAATTATAGCAAACACTGCTCCCATAGCCGCAGCCCAAAGAGGTAAGCCCGGAGGAAGAACCATTGCTAAAAGGATGCCCGTTAAAAGAGCACTGGATTCTCTGGGCAGCTTTTTCCTCCGCAACTTTAGGAAAACGTATTCAGAAATTACACTAACAAAAGCACAGGTAATAATTAACTCAACTGCTCGAAGGCGGAAAAAATAGACACTAAAAGCAATAATCGGTACAAGAGCAATAATAACATCTCTCATCAACCGAGAAACCGTTAACCTATCCTTTATATGAGGAGATACAGAAAGAAAAAACTTTTTTTGCTGTTCTTCAATGGCTACTTTTTTCATATTTTACTTTCCTCCCCTTAATCTGATGTGATATAAAATAAGAAAGAATCTCAAGCTCCATTGAAAGGTCCACATTTTTTAACTTTACTCCCTCAGGAACCGTTATCCTCACCGGTGCGAAATTTAAGATACCTTCCACTCCCCCTTCTACAAGTTCATCTGCCACATCCTGCGCAGCCTCTGCTGGAGTTGTTATTATCCCTATTTTAACCCCATATTGAGGCAAGAGCTTGCGTATCTCTTCCACACCCTGTATCACTTTGCCTCCAATCTCCTTACCTATTTTATTGGGGTCATTATCAAATACTACTACAATTTGAAATTCTTTTCTTTTGAACCCAGGGTATGCAAGAAGAGCTGTACCAAGTTTACCGGCTCCTACCAGAGCTAATCTCCAGCTACGGTCAAGAGCAAGAATATGGGAAATTTCATCTCTTAACTTTCCCACCTGGTATCCCTGACCTGGTATACCAAACTCACCAAAATAAGCGAGGTCTTTCCTCACCTGAGCATCGGTAGTTCCCACTATCTCCGCTAACCCTTGAGAGGAGATAATACTATCATCACTAAACTTACTTAACGCTCTGAGGTATATGGAAAGACGCTCTATTGTGATCTCTGGTATCTTAAACCTTGGCATCTCTGCATCCTCTTTTTTGTTAAATTATTAGCATATCCGGGGAAGCTGATCCTCAACCAGCATATCCAACACCCTTTTTGTTCCTATAATTGTCTCAAGATAAACTTTCCCTGGAGGACCAGCTACAACCTCACCAACTACATTAGCCTTTTCCCCTAAGGGATGATTCCTGAGAACTTCAACAATCTCATTTGCATTTTTCTCATTAACAAAAAAAATAATCTTACCTTCATTGGCAAGATATAGAGGGTCAATACCCAAAAGCTCACATATAGCCATAGTTTCTTCCTTAAGCGGTATTTCTCTTTCCCATAACTCAATACCAAAATTTCTGCCCTGCACAATCTCATTTAAAATGCCAGCTATTCCCCCTCTTGTTGGATCTCTCATAAACTTTATATCTTTCCAGTATGGTTTGAGTTTTTCCACAAGTTCGTAGAGAGGAGCACAATCACTACTTACAGACTCACCAAAACCCAGCTCTTCCCGTTGAGAAAGAACAGCAATAGAGTGATCACCAATTGTTCCACTTATTATTATGCGATCACCCACTTCAATCCGATCAAACCCAAGCTTTATCTCTGAAGAAACAACACCTATACCAGCTGTGTTTATAAATATACTATCCCCACTGCCCTTTTCTACCACTTTTGTATCACCTGTTATGACCTTAACTCCGGATTTTATAGCTGTTTCCTGGATAGACCAGATTATCTTCTTAAGAGTTGACAGGGGTAACCCTTCTTCTATTATCAACGAGCAGGAGATAAAAAGAGGTTTTGCTCCCATAACTGCAAGATCATTCACTGTCCCCGATACTGAAAGCTTGCCTATATCCCCTCCGGGGAAAAAAATAGGCTTTATTACATAAGAATCTGTAGTGAAGGCAACCTCTGTCCCGTTAAGTTTAAACACCGCCGAATCACTTAAAGGAGCAAGAAAAGAATTGTTAAAACAAGGGAAAAAAACATTTCTTATAAGTTCCTGGGTTAACTTCCCTCCATTGCCATGAGCTAATCTAATTACCTGCTTCAATTTTATCCTCTTTATGCCCGAAGCGGTAATGAATATTACAGGCTCCCTCTGTCGAAACCATGCAGGGACCAAACGGATTATAAGGATTGCAGGGGTCACCAAACAAAGCACAGTCCTCTGGCTCAATTAAACCCTGTAAAACCTCACCACAACGACAACCTCTGTCCTCTGGAGATGAAGAAACTTTAACAGGAAAGCGAGCCTGGATATCCCACAGAGAATATTTATCAGATATAATAAGACCACTATCCTTAATTACCCCAATTCCTCTCCATTGAGAATCACTTATATTAAATACCTTCTCCATGAGCTGCTTTGCCTTTAAGTTACCATCTGGTGTAACCACCCGTGTATATTCATTTTCAACCTTTATTTTTTTAGAAGAAATTTGAGATAAAAGAAGATTTATACTCTGAAGAATATCTACTGGCTCAAAACCAGCTACAACACAGGGAATACCATAATTTTTTACCAGAAATTCGTAGGGTCTACTTCCAATTATAGCACTCACATGACCAGGGCAAAGAAAACCATCTATTCTTACTCTGGGATCCTCCACCAGGACCCTCATTGCCGGGGGAATAAGCTTATGCCCACAAAGAACCATAAAATTCTTAATTCCCATTTCTTCAGCTGCAGATATTGAAGCAGCTACGCCAGGAGCAGTTGTCTCAAAACCTATTCCTAAAAAAACAACTCTCTCCATGGGAAGGGATCTTGCTAATTCCAGAGCATCCATGGGAGAATAAACCACTTTTAT
Organism: Candidatus Aerophobota bacterium; assembly: GCA_021162265.1. Classification (GTDB taxonomy): domain Bacteria; phylum Aerophobota; class Aerophobia; order Aerophobales; family B3-G15; genus CBFDTW01. The sequence goes on from JAGGZA010000064.1 coordinate 4,096, forward strand.
TTTTCTTCCTTTAGATTTTTCCCTGATAAGGCTCGTATTAGACCCAGGAACTCTCATCATATCCCCAAACGTTGCTACTAAAAAGCCGTCTCGGGCGTAAGTGCAGGCTAAATCTATATACTCATCAGGAGTAACACAAACAGGACAGCCAGGACCAGACACAAGCTTCACATTAGGGGGAAGGAGTTCCTTTATGCCAAATTTGAGAATAGCCATAGCGTGAGTTCCACATACTTCCATCAACCTCACTTCTCTGCCTATCTTCTCAGCAACCTGCGATATTTTTCTGGCAATTGCCCTTGTTAAATTTTGATTTCTAAATTCAAAAACGTATTTCATCTCAATGGTTAACTGATAGTTGACAAAATTTGTAAAAGCTCTTCTGCCTCTTTTTCTTCAACTTTGCTTATAGCAAACCCTGCATGGACAAGGACATAATCTCCCACCTTTGCATCAGGCAAAAGAATAAGATTTACCTCTCTCTTTGTAGCCCCTATTTCAACCCATCCCCTGTTACCCTCTATTGAAAGCAACTTAAAAGGAATCGCAAGACACATTCTTGACCTCTGTTTACTTTTTCTGGATTGCCCTTTTGTAGGCAATCACAGCCTGTCCTAAAGAAATACCCCCGTCATTAGGAGGAACAATACTATGCAAAAAAACCTCAAAACCCGAAGAAGTTAAAAGAGAATGAACCTGTTTTACAATCAGGATATTTTGAAATACGCCTCCTGACAATGCTACTTTATTTAAACCAAAGCAACCCCTTATCTTCTGGCAAACTTTAAGAATAATATGGCTAACTGTCCAGTGAAATCTTGTAGCAACAACCGTGGTATTTACTCCCCTCTTTTTCTCCTCAATTACACATCTTACCAGAGGTAAGGTGTCCACAACAAATTTCTCTCCTTCCTCAACAATTTCAAAAGGATAAAATTTCTCCTGCCTATTTTCTGCAAGCATTTCAAGTTCAATAGCAGCTTGACCTTCATAATTTATCTTTCCCCTTACTCCCAGAAGAGAAGATACTGCATCAAATAATCTCCCTGCTGAAGAGGTTAAAGGAGAATTTATTCTCTTTTCAATCAACTTCTGGACGATATTAACTTCTTCAAATTTTACAAAATCAGAAAGAATTTGGCAAGCAACCTCACCACATTTCTTTCCATAAATCTCATACAGATAGGAAAATCCCACTCTCCAGGGCTGTCTTATAGCTGTTTCTCCCCCGGGAAGATGAACATATCTAAGGTGAGCCACTCTCTTAAATTCTACCTGATCGGCAATTAAAAATTCTCCTCCCCATATGGTACCATCGTTGCCCAGACCGCTCCCATCAAATGCCACTCCTATAACTCTCTCATCAACATTTTTCTCAGCCAGGACACTTGCTATATGAGCATGATGATGTTGTACCATAATTAAAGGCAAAGAGTTTCTCTCGGCGTACATTTTAGCAAGAGCAGTTGAGGCATAATTAGGATGCATATCGCAGACCACAATTTGAGGATTGCAGTAAAAAATCTTTTTGTAGTGTTCTATTCCCTCCTCAAGAGACGATAGTGCATCAAGGTTTTCTAAGTCACCAATATGATGAGAAATTATAGAATAGTCCTTTCTTAAAAAACAAAAGGTATTTTTTAAGTGTCCTCCCATGGCTAATAAACATTTTTCAGCTTTAAAGCCCATCTTTACTGGCTGAGGAGCATAACCTCTTGACCTGCGAATAAGTACTGGTTTCCCTTCTATTACCCTGGCAACAGAGTCATCCACTCTAATTTGAATCTCTCTGTTATGGACAAGAAAAAAATCAGCAATTTTATTTAACTTGCAAAGTGCATCTTCATCCTTATAAGCAATTGGTTCCTCACTTATATTACCACTTGTCATTACAAGGGGAATCTTTACTTCTCTTAGAAGAAGATAATGCAAAGGAGTATAAGGCAACATAATTCCCAGATACTTATTGTTAGGTGCGATTTCTTGAGGAAGCTGGTTTTTATCTCTTCTTTTTAGAAGAACAATAGGTCTACGGGGAGACAAAAGAAGACGCTCTTCTTCCAGACTTACCCTGCAAAATTTTTTAACCTGCTGAATGTTTAACATCATTAAAGCAAAAGGTTTGTCTATGCGATTCTTTCTTTCTCTTAACTTATTTACAACCCGAGAATCTGTAGCATCACAGGCAAGATGGTATCCTCCTATTCCTTTAACTGCCAGTATTTTACCTTTTCTTATTAACTCAGCAGCACTTAAAACAGGATCATTGACCTTCTTATCATTACCTTCTCTGTCAAGCAACTTTAAACTCGGACCACACTTCCAGCATGCATTTGGCTGAGCATGAAACCTCCTGTTAGAAGGATCATTATACTCCAGCTCGCATTCTCTGCACATCTTAAAAGAACTCATGGTAGTTTTTTGACGATCATAAGGAATATCCTTTATTATAGTGAAGCGAGGACCACAGTTAGTGCAGTTTATAAAAGGATAAAGATATCTTCTATCTGCAGGATTAAAAAGCTCTCTCAAACAATCATCACATATGCCAATATCCGGGGAAATGGGAATAAAACTTTCTTTCTCCCTTATACTCTTTTTTATCACAAAGTCCTTAAAATCAGCCGGCGGAAGTTTTTTGCACTCAATCTCTTCAATTACAGCAAGAGGGGGTGATTTTTCCTTAATTTCCCGCAAAAAATCCTCTACCTTCTCTTCTTTTCCCTCTATTTCTACATCAACCCCCTCTGTATGATTTAGAACATATCCTGAAAGAGAATGGCTTTTTGCAAGGTTGTAGATGAAGGGACGAAAACCAACCCCCTGCACTATACCTTTTATTCTTATACCAAGTCTTATTATCCTCTCC
>JAGGZA010000123.1 GCA_021162265.1 Candidatus Aerophobota bacterium
GAAACACCTTCTCCACATCAACATAGGCTGTTCTTTTAAAAACCTCCTCAAGAATATCACAGCTTGCCATCTGAGAAACAATTCCCAGAGACAGTGCAAAAACCAGAATACCTAAACTCGCTATTTTTATCTTCTTTCGCATCAAACACTCCTTTCTAATTAAACTATATTCTCTTTCCTGCCAAGTAACTTTAAAATTCCCCTCTCCTTTTCCTCCATTAATTTCCTCTCCTCCTCTCTGTCATCTCTGTACCCGAGAAGATGAAGAACCCCATGGATAACAAGGAGTAAAAGCTCATCCTCCAGAGAATGACCTCTTTCCTCCGCCTGATAGACTGCTACATCTGGACAGACAACTACCTCACCTAAAAGCTCCTTTGCGGGTCCAACCTCCTCCTTAAAGGGAAAAGCTAAAACATCAGTAAGAGAAGATTTTCTTTTGAACTTTAAGTTAAGTCCCCTCATAATGGATGAGGGAACAAGCACAAGGCTTACCTCTTTTTCTCTTTCTCCCTTTTTCCCTTCCCTGGCAAGGGTGAGAAGCACAGCCTTCTTCAGAAGGGATTCAGGAACTTTTTTCCCCCACATGTTGTTTATTTCTACCTTTCCTCTTCCCTTCATCCAGCATCTCTTCAGGGTATCTTTTTCTTGTATGGGATAAACCTGTCAATACACGGACAAAAGCTTCAGCGATAAGATTTAAATCCCGCAAACTAAGGTCTGCCTCATCCAGTTGATGGTCCTTAAGCTTATTGTCTATAACCTTTTGCACTCTCTCTTTAATCTCCTTAGAGCTTTTTCCCGAGGAAAAACGGAAGTCAGCTTCCACAGAATCAGCCAGCATAACTATAGCTGCTTCCTTTGTCCGGGGTTTTGGTCCTGGATAGCGAAAGTCAGATTCATTTACAGGTTCCTTCCCCTTTTTTTCTAAAAGAGCTTTACGATAAAAATAAGCTATGAGACTTGTCCCATGATGTTGAGCAATTATATCTATAACAACCTGGGGCAGCCGGAAAATCCTGGCAAGCTCTACACCATCCTTTACATGAGATATTATTATCATTGAAGAAAGGTTAGGGCTGACCCTCGAATGGTAATCATCACCTTCTTTCATCCTTACATTCTCATAGAAAAAGTGGGGACGGGTTACCTTACCCACATCATGGTAATAAGCCCCAACTCTGGCTAAAAGAGGATTAGCACCAATATTCTCTGCAGCAGCAACTGCAAGAGAGGCAACAGTGATTGTATGATGATAGGTTCCCGGGGCTTCTATGGATAACCTGTGCAAAAGAGGATGGTTAAGATCGGCAAGTTCAAGGAGACGAATGTCAGTGGTAATCCCAAAGTAAGTTTCAAAGTAAGGAAGGGTTATGTTAACAAGTATACTGGAAAAAATACCGCTGCCAAGACCCCACAGAACCCCGAAAAAAGGCTCCATGGATGAAAAATTTTCAAGTAAACCTACTCCTCCAAAGGAAGAGATATTTACCACACCCACCCAGAAGCCAACTCTTGTTATATCCGTTCTATGATGTATTATTGAAGCTCCATATACTCCAGCCATTCCTCCACAAAACCACACCGGTAAAAGCTGAAATTCCCCGGAAGAAAAGGCAAAAAGAATACAAACTGTGGAAAGGGCTAAAATGGAAAGAGGAATATTAAAAAAAAGAGAAAAAAGGATGGAGAGAAAAGCAACAGGTATAAAGATATCGGGTATTTGAGGAACACTCATAACAATCCTGCCCATAAGGGTTGTTCCTATCAAAATAATTGCAGAAAGAAGCAGATGCTTTCCTGACAAAAACTCTGGATAAAAATGCAGGATAGCTACAGATAAGATGCAGATAAAAACCTGGGTAACCACCAGAATACCCACTCTGGAGTGAAAAGGGAGAGAAGAAAAAAGTGCCAGAGTTAAAAAAATTCCGCATCCTGTTCCCACAAACCATATCCAGAAGGGTATACGAGAACGAGTAAAAAGGTCCTGCACTCTTATAAGTTCAGAAAACCTGAATTCTTTTCTCTCCACTCTCCTCAACATTACCCATCCTTTTTTTCGTAACTCTCATACGCCTTAACTATTTCCTGAACCAGTCTGTGTCTTACCACATCCTTCCTTGTTAGATAAACAATCTGAATTCCCCTTATTCCCTTAAAAAGTGACTGTGCCTCAACGAGTCCCGAAGTCTTATGAGATGGAAGGTCTATCTGAGTAATATCCCCCGTTATAACTACCTTGGAACCAAACCCGAGTCTTGTCAGAAACATCTTCATCTGCTCATGGGTCGTATTTTGTGCTTCATCAAGTATAATGAAAGCCTCGTTTAAAGTCCTCCCTCTCATATAAGCAAGTGGAGCAACCTCAATTATTCCCTGTTCCATAAAGGAATGAAACCTGTTAGCAAGAAGCATTTCGTAAAGAGCATCATAGAGAGGGCGAAGGTAAGGCTCAACTTTTTCTTCAAGTCCTCCAGGGAGAAAACCAAGTTTTTCACCAGCTTCTACAGTTGGTCGGGTTAGAATTATCCTGGCAACCTCACCTTTTTCAAGGCTCGCCACAGCCATGGCTACAGCCAGATAAGTCTTGCCTGTCCCGGCAGGACCGATAACAAAAACAACATCGTTCTTCTTTACAGCTTCCACATATTTTTTTTGCCCCTCTGTATAAGGTCTTATCTTTTTACCTCTGGGCGTGGTGATAACTACCTGCGAGGAATACTCCTCAAGATGGGAGTTCTTGCCCTCTTTTATTCTCTTCAGGGCAAGTTCAAGGTCTCTTTTATCAGGTATAAAGCCCTCGTGCAACTGGCTTAAAAACTCCTCTATAAGCCTCTTTGCCCTGTCAACATCCCTCTCCTCTCCTCTTATTTTTAACGAATTATCTCTTAAAACAAATTCTACCCCAAGACTATTCTCTATTAATCTCAAGTTTTCATCTTTCCTGCCAAACAGGAGCAGGATATTGGAGAAGTTATCCACCTTTACCTGTGCCACTTTCATAATTTAAGTCCCCTTTTGCGTTTTTTTATTATCTAAATTAATATTTTCCTGTCAACCTGGCTTTCTTTTCCTGTTTTTTACAGTTTTCTTCTTTAAGATTTCTCTTAAAGTATCACCGGAGATAAGATGGGATACAAATGGATTAGCTTGAGGGGAATACCTTTTGTTAATAAAATCAAGAGAAATTTTAACCTCGTTAAGAAAGCTTTTAGGAGAGACAGGAATTATCTTATCATCAAGAACTGTCATTCCCTGAGCAAGGTCAGAGGTAATGACATAAATGTAGGTATACCTTGATTTATTTTTAGCAATAAACCTCTCAATAAATGAATCAGCTGTTTTCCCTCCTGCCGTATAAACAACCTTTACAAGAGGGGAAACTTCCTGAACTCTCTCCTCTCCATCCCTTCTGTAAGCATCAAAAACCACATACCCCCTTATATTCTGCAGGGAACAGTGCCTGCACACCATTTCTATAAGCTTATCTTGAGCTTTATAGAGGCTCCGGGAAAGAAGTATTTTAAGGGAGGGAGATGCATAAATTACATTGTAACCGTCAACAAGAATTATCTTCATTTAATAAAAATGTAAAAAACCTCCTTTTTCTCCTTTATTCAGAAAAGGAGAGAGAAACTACCTTCTTTCAATCTGCAAAGGTAAGTTAAAAGATGGTTTCTTCTGTCTCTTTATCAAATATGTGAGCAAGATCCATTCTGGCTGTAAATTCAGCTGTGTCTCCGGGTTGAAATGTAACATGAGGATCAAGACGAGCTACAAGGTCACTATCTTCATTTTTAATATGTACAATTTTCTCCGAGCCAAGCGGCTCAACTACCCAGATTGATGCTTTGAAAGTGGTCTCTGGTTCATAATCCTTCACAGTTTGAGTGTCCTGGATGTGCTCAGGTCTTATCCCCAGAATAGCCTCTTTGTCAATGTAATTTTCCAGAAGTTTTGCCTTGTCAGGAGGTATCCTCAGACTCATCCCTTTAGTACGAGCATAGATATTTCCGTTCTTTTTAGCTATAACGCAATCTACAAAATTCATAGCAGGTGAACCGATAAAACCAGCCACATACTTGTTAATAGGATGGTCATATACATTTTGAGGAGTATCTACCTGCTGGATAACCCCTTCGTTCATCACCACAATCCTGTCTCCCATAGTCATAGCTTCCATCTGGTCATGGGTTACATAAATTGTAGTTGTCTTAAGCCTCTGATGTAAAGCCAAAAGCTCTGCTCTCATAGCAATCCTTAGCTTTGCGTCAAGGTTGGAAAGAGGCTCATCAAACAAAAATACCTTTGGATTCCTCACAATAGCTCTTCCCAGGGCAACTCTCTGGCGCTGCCCACCTGACAGTTCCTTGGGTTTCCTGTCAAGAAGCTCTCTTATACCGAGAAGCTCTGCAGTTTGCTTTACAATCCTGTCAATATCACTTTTTGGAACCTTGCGAAGACGAAGTCCAAAGGACATGTTTCTGTAAACATCCATATGAGGGTAAAGAGCGTAGTTCTGAAAAACCATAGCAATGTCTCTATCCTTGGGAGGAACATCATTAACAAGCCTGTCTCCGATGTAAATCTCCCCTGAAGTTACCTCCTCAAGTCCTGCAATAGTGCGAAGAGTGGTGGTCTTCCCGCACCCTGAAGGACCTACAAGGATAATGAACTCTCCATCCTTTATGTCCAGACTGAAGTTCTTCACTGCAACCACTTTACCAAAAGCTTTGGTAACACTTTTTAACCTAACTTCCGCCATTTTTTTACCCCATATTCTTTTAAATTATAGTAAACTATTTTAATCCTGCAATATTTAAAAATAACTAAACAGCCTCTGGAAGTCAAGACTTAATCTTAACTTCCAGAGATTGTTTAATAAACAAATATTTACGAGGGGCAAGCCTCTCGAGAATGGCTTGCCCCGAGATTTTAACTGCTCTTTATATTATTAAACGGAAAACCCAATCTTACCTTCCCACTCTGTTACACTTTCACCACCTGAACCATCATCTGTGCTGGTAACGGTAAGTGTGAGGCTGACATTTTCAGCAAGAGGTGTGGAAAAAGAACCTTCAACCTTGGAGTAGGCTGTGCGGGCTGTCCCATCAGCACTATTTAAATCGGCATCTGCACCATAGTAGTAAAGGCTAAAGGAACTTCCACCGGCAAGAGTGTAGTCAATTCCTGCAACATATCCAGAACCTCCGGTACCACCTTCAGGTGAGTAACCACCGTATTGACCCGTAAAGCTCAAAGAATCAGCAGAATAAGTAACCTGTGCACCATAAGAGCTTGCTGTATCCCACAGAGGAGTCCCATCCTCCTTGGTTACCCCTTTCTGGTTAGAGTTAAAGGTGAAGCCAAGACCAAGAGGACCCATACTGAAGTCAACTCCACCAGCAAAGTTGTAAATTACATCGCTGCCATCTTGCTGATTGTTGACAACAGCATAGAAGTCAAAACCTTCCATGGGAACACTCAGTTTCACCCCGGGGTTAGAGGGAATACCAAGAGTTATATCAGCAGCACACTCAACATCAAATATCCCGTTATCAATTCCTGTTGGGTCAAGAATCAGGTCAAAGGCACCACCACTGTACTGAAGATAAGCATCACACTCACCTAACTCTCCTCCACCAATGTCAAACTCAGGAGATACAACAGCCTTCCAGTTGCCCGATGTTGCCGTAACATTGTAATCAATCAAAACATCACCCGCGCCAAAAAGACCATTTGCTGCTCCAGCTTCACTTGAACCGGTAACCTTAAACTCAATGTTACCACTTGTTGAAATCTCTGTCCCTGCAAAAGCAACTGTTGCAAGACCCAGACTAAGACAGGCAATTAATACCCCAATTAAAACTTTCCTCATCCTTCCTCCTCCTTACTTTTATGTTATCTTCTTTCCTTTTCTGTTTTTCTTTTCAGCATCTTACCTTGCC
>JAGGZA010000036.1 GCA_021162265.1 Candidatus Aerophobota bacterium
ATATGATAAAATGTGTGATAAGATAATAGCTACCCTGCACGCTTATGTAGACCCTACTACGGGTCTACATCCCTACAACTTAGTATTACGCAAAGTAGATATGCGATATGTTGGTCTTTACGGTGATCCCACAGGAAAAAAAATTGGTGATATCCTGTTTACTTTAAGGGAGCCTTTCGGTGGAACACATGGTGAACAACTTTCTACTGCCCAATGGGGAATTAGCTCCAATACCTCTCTTTTAATTATGAGAGGCCCTGGTATTAGGCCAGGTATTCAATTAAATCGGACAGTATGGCTTGTAGATATCGTCCCCACAATATGTCAACTAATTAGAGTACCAGTGCCTCGACAAGCAGAGGGTGCTGTCCTCTATCAAGCTCTTGAAAGTTCAGTATAGCAAGACTACAGAAAGGAGGTTTAGATATCTACTCGGCAAAAGACATGGTTCAATCTTCTGTGAAGTTGTCTAGTTCTTTCTCGTAATTATTATACACTTTTCTCCTTGACAATTGTCCTTCTATACCTCCTAATACAAGATGTTATAATAAATTTCGTTTCTCTTATTAACATCCTAGCTATTTTTTGTTAAGTTAGCTCTTTTAAAAATAACTATGTTCCGATAAAAATTATATGTAAAATATTTTTAAAGTTTTTAGTTTTTTAAAGATTTTTCACTCAATTCAGTATCTAACAAGGAAAAGATTGAATAATTTGACTCTCCGTGTCAAATTATTCAATCTTGAGAGCTCTGAAAAAGTACCCAAGATATTTTAAAGTGGGACAACTTTGTCGAAAATGCTTAATTTTTACTGATCTTATCCCTAAAAAGTCTTAGAATGAACCTAAAGTGGGAGGAATTTTTGAACAAATAGTTGAATTCTAAGTTTTTCGTCGTTCTCAGGATGTTCGATTCAGACAGGCAATGTCCCTGGCCATAAACTGTGATGAGATAAACACCATTCTTTATTTTGGGAAGGCCATTCCCTGTCAGGTAACAGTACATCCTACGTAGCTACTACAAGAAGAAATGGGGTAAATCTTATGCTCAATATGATCGGGGGCGAATAAGTTACTGGATGAGGTTGGCTTAAAATGGGATAAAAAGCATCAATATCGCTTAAGGCCGGATGATAAACCATTGGCAGTCACTATTGAATTCTGGCCGGGTGAAGGACCCAAGACGCGTATTTGTGAATTGATAAAGGATTATTAGGAGAAGGTTAGAGTAGAAGTAGCCATCAAGCCTGAGGAACGAAGTTTTAACGAAATACGCAGGAATGCAAATGAGGTCGATGTGAACGTATGGCATCTGGACCATAGCAGTAAACTTCGTGCTTATATTCCTTGGACATCTAAGTTCTTTAACTTTAAGAGTGAGCTTGGACAGGGTGTTCTCTGGCAGGACTGGTATGATACGGGTGGAAAAGCTGGCGAGGAGCCACCAGAGAAGATAAAGAGAATGTACAGGCTGATAGATGAGTGGACCATTGCTACCAGCAAGGAAGAATACAGACGATTGGCTCAGGAGCTTTTTGACTTTTATGCTGAGAACCTTTTCGTCATCGGAACAGTCGGTATGGCTCCCAAAGTCATTGTGGTCAAAAATAACCTGCGAAATATTCCGGAAAAGGCTTACTTTGATGCTGATGATACCTTCTGGAATGCACTTGCATAGCACAGTGGTTCTTAAAGAAGTAGAAAAGCTTTGAGTACGATAGGATTTGACGGGGAAGTTCTATTTATATTATAAGAAGAACTCCCCGTGATTTTTCTTGGAGTTAGATTCAGTAAATTTCTTCAGGGAACCGGTTTTCACAGAAAATAAGCGACATTAAAGAGGAGAAAATGACTATGATAAAAGTGTATAGAACTCAAGATAGGTTTGTTATAGAAAATGATCTAATTTGCTTTCTTTGGAGAATAGATTCCTCTTCTAAAGAAAAGGGAGGATTTTACCCTGTCTCGCTTTTTTATAAGCCAACAAAGGAAGAATTCTTAGATAAAGAGAATTTCTCCTGGTTTTTGATGTGTTTGAATCATCGCCAAGTAGACAGTAAAAATTGGAGGTTTTGTCACTACACTACGCGGACCATTTCCGATGAGAGAGAGGAAGCAATAATTACCCTGGAGGAAAAGAGGGATACCTTTCTTGAGGGAACAAATATTAAGCTCTTCATCCAGATTATAGAAAACAGCCCTCTTCTCCGCTTAAAATTACAAATAGTAGGCTCTTCTGAAAATGCACTTTTTCTCACCAGACAGGAAGGAAAACCTTGCCTGAAATTCCCCTTACTTAGCTTTACCTCTTTTGGCCATAATTATATAGGTAGAGAAATTAATCTTTCTCAATGGGATTCTACCTTTCATATGTATCGTCCTCTTCAAAGAATCGTTTCTGCTGATAACCTCAAGAAGGGCTCTTCGTTTAAAGGTCCTCTCTTTATTCTCTGTGGTTCTGAGAGAAAAAAGGGACTTATTTTAAGCTATGAACATGGTTCCACAGATCCGGAGAGCTTTTTAGAATTTTTCATCCAGGAGAAAAAAAAGAACACTCTTCAAATAAGCCTAGAGGGTAAAAAGGGAGTATACTTTCATCATCAGCCTGTTACTAAAGAAAGATACTTTGATACTGCATGGATGGAATTAGGGCCATATGCAGGCAATCTGCCAGGAGCAAAGAAAATTTTCTGGGATTTTCTTTATCAGGGGATTGGTGAAAATTCCGCTACAAGAAGGCCATATATTTATTATAACACCTGGAGTTTACAACAGGCTTTTAGGGAAAAGGGGAAATCGCCGCTCTTACCCATCAACGAGGAAAGAATTTTAAAAGAAATAGAATCTTGTCACGAGATAGGGGTAGATGTCTTTGTTATTGATGTGGGTTGGTATGACAGATGTGGAGATTGGCAGCCTAACACTCAGGAATTTCCCTCTGGTTTTAAGAGGATAAAAGATAGGTTGGATGAGTTAGGAATGAAACTCGGAGTATGGATGACCCCTCAGCAAATAGCCGCCAACTCCAGGGTATATAAAGAACATCCAGAATTCACCGTTATTACTGACCAAAATGATAGGATCCATCGAAAGGATATCTGGGGGGAAGATGTATATACTTGTTGTTTTGCTTCTCCTTATGCTGATTGGCTTATAGAAAAGATGAAGGAAATGATCGATGAATATGGAGTCACTTATTTTAAATGGGACGGCGTTAGTATTATGAATTGTGCTTCAGACAAACATTTTCATGGTGGCTCCAAAACTTCACTCCAACAGAGAATAGAAGTGGGAAGGTATCTCCAAATAAAGGAGATGATCAGAATAGCCAGAGAGGTGAGTGCTTATAACCCTGACGTTATTGTTGATTTTGACATCACTGAGGATAACCGGGCGGTAGGAATTGGTTTTTTATCAGGGGGAAGGTATTTTTTTATGAATCACGGACCATCTTACAGGGACCTCGGTCTTCATCGACCCCCTACCAAGCCTCCGGCAATTTACACCAACACGTACGGGCCTTTTCGCGTTCGACAGATGAGAAGAGTTCCTTTTTATTATGGATCGATTATTCCTCCTATATTGCTTATGGCTCACTGTTATCCTCATAACAAAGAGGGATTTCAGGAATACAATCTTCACACTTCAATCCTTGGGCTTAATGGACTGTGGGGCGATTTAAGCCAGATGAGCAATGAGGAGATAAAGAGGGCAAAGAAAACAATTGACCTCTATAAGAAAGTGGCAGATGCTGTGGTATCTACCAGACCAAAGATAACTGGCTTTGTCGGTAGCTCTCCGGAAATCTACGAATTTATAGATCCGAAAAAATCTAAAGGCCAGGTAATTGCCTTTAGTGAAAAGCCATTGAAAAAGCTCTATCTCACTAAAAAGATAGATAAGAAAAAATTTCTCTGCCTCATAGGCCAGAGCTACGAGCTTAACTCCTCTGGGAGGACCAGTATTCATTTTAGTTTTAAGCAGCCAGTATCCTCTCAGGCTGCTTTTATGATGGGAGCTCTTTATCCGAAGACAAGAATAATAAAGTCTACCTCTTCTTTAGAAGAGGTAGAAGAGATAAGCTCAAAAAAACTAAGGATTGTCAATGGCAAACCAGGCCAACAAACCATAATTTGGGCCAAAGAAAGAGGCTATCCTGAAGTAACCACTAAAGATCCACAAAAGATCAGTTACAGAGTAGAGGAAAAAGAGGACTTTTATCTTATTTATTTAGAGGTAAAAGATAAGGGGATACAGATAATCATAAAAAATAAACGGTAAGGAGGTTTATATGGTTTCTAATTCGTAAGGTCGGGTTAGAGTAGGAATAATAGGATGTGGATCAGGAGCGGCCGGACGTGGAAGAGTCTCTTGATGTATGTAAAGCGTTTGATGGCGATAGCGGAGGCAGAAATAGTCGCCTTTGCTGATGTCGTAAAGGAGCGCGCCCTTAAAAGAAAGGAGGAATTCTTTCCTGGAAATAATGGCATTTTTGTTTTTACTGATTACAAGGAGATGATAAATAAAATTGATTTGGATGCGGTGGAGATAATCACACCCCATACCCTTCATCTTTCTCAATATTTGTATGCTTTAGAAGCCGGGCTGAATGTTCTTGTGGAAAAGCCGATGACTACCGAAGTTTCCCATGCGAGAAAACTTATAGAAATAGCCAGGGCCAAAAAAGCTCTTCTTGTTTCTTATCAACGTCATCACCTACCTATATTTCGCTATGTAAAACAGGTTATAAAGAAAGGAGAAATAGGAGAAATCAAACTCGTCTCAGCTTTTTTAGCTCAGGGGTGGCGTCGTATGGTCGAAGGCCAGTGGCGTGTGGATCCAACTTTGTCTGGTGGAGGCGAATTAATGGATTCAGGGAGTCATCTTGTTGATGCTATTCTCTGGCTCATCAACCTTAAACCAAGAGAAGTTATAGCTTTTGTAGATAATGCAGATTTAAAAGTGGATATCTTCTCCTCTTTCTCGGTTAAATTTGAAAATGGAGCCCTGGCCAGTGTAGCTATTTGTGGGGATATGCCCGCTTGTGGTATGCGTGAGGGCCTGGCTATTTGGGGCACAAAAGGAGCTTTGTTTTTCCAGGAGAGGAAGCTCTTTCATCAATTTTCAAATGGAGACGTTAAAGAATCTTGCTGCTTGCCAGCATTTTCTGACCCGGATACCAATTTCATTCGGGCTATTTTCGTAAAGGAAAGGATTGAATCTCCTGGAGAATGTGGACTTAAGGTGGCAGAATTTACCAGTGCCATCTATAAATTTGCTCGAGAGGGGAGTAAAGTCGCTATCTAAAAGGTGAAATAAAAAATTAGGAGGAGAAGGATGAAGATTGGATATCGTACCCCAGGACTAAGAGGTCTATCGATAAGGGAAAAGTTGGAGCTTGCTCGAAAATTAAGTTTGGCCGTGGTCGAACCGAGAATAGATGAAATTTGTGGTGAAGACAAAGTCAGGGAATGAAAAAGATTGAGTAAAGAGATAGGGGTTGAGGTAAATTCAGTGGGGATGGATATGAATATGTGTGATCCCACCCACGAAGAGGACAATATGCGAGATCTAAAGCAATACCTTAAATGGTGCATAATGGCTGGCATAAAGATAGCCTTTAGCAGGTCTTTGTCCTCTTCATCCAATATTTCCCAGGAGGATACCTGGAGGATATGCACGAGAATGTTTTTCCAGGCAGCCCAAGAGTGCCAGAAGGAAGGAATTAAATTGGCATTGAGACTAATTCACCCTGTTTTATTCAAAATTTAGAAAGGGTAGAGCGTCTTTTAAAGAAGGTGGATCATCCTAACCTTTACGTGAATTTTGACCCTACCAATTATTATCTGGTGGGGAGCGATCCTCTTAGGGTGATTGAGCGACTGAGTAAGCGTATGATTAATGGGCATATAAAAGATGGCGTATATAAAAGTGATACAGAGGAGAAACACGTATAGGGTATGGCGATGTGGACTACAGGGAAATATTTCAAGCTATGGAGGATAAAGACATCCAGATAGCCATGCACATTGAACACTGCGAAACGAAGGGAGAGGTAAGCAGCGCCGTGAACTACGTCTTTAAGATCTTAAAGGAACTAAAGTAGTCTCAAAAGTATTTTAGACATGGTTCAATCTTCTGTGAAGTTGTCGTGTCAAATCATTTAGTTAGGTAACCGAAGCAGGGGCTGTTAAATCATTTGAAATGTAACTTTCTATGTCTATGCGAGGTGTCTGCTTTTTGAAAGGAGAAATTTTACCTCTTCCATTTTTCTCC
>JAGGZA010000095.1 GCA_021162265.1 Candidatus Aerophobota bacterium
CTGGTATACTCCCCCAGAGTTCTTATGGTGTACTCAGTGGTTCCTTCCTCTATAGTTCCTGAAGGAACCACAACATTTTCTCTTCTTATTACATTTACAAGATTCCCCAAGGTAATACCACGTGAGGTTAACTTCTCCCTGTCAACCTGGATTTGAATCTCTCTTTCCTCGCCACCACTTGTATCTGCAGCAGCAACTCCTTCAATTCTTTCCAGACGGGGTTCTATGTCATCTTCAGCTATTTTCCTCAACTCTGCAGGACTTTTATCTCCGGAAACTCCTATTGCCATAATTGGCATTAAAGTGGGGTCAAATTTAAAAATCAAAGGCTCCTCTGCATCATCAGGAAGAGCTGACTTAACAAGATCCACCTTCTCCCTCACATGCCTTTCAGCAACATCCATATTTGTTCCCCAGGAAAATTGAGCCATCACCAGCGATAGACCCTCCCTTGAATAAGAGGTGAGAGTATCAAGATTTTCCACTGTGGCTACTGTTTCTTCTACAGGTCTTGTAATCAGGGATTCTATATCTTCAGGAGAGGTTCCCTCATACCTGGTAATTACTGCTACTACTGGAAGCTCAAGCTGGGGGAAAAGGTCCATTTTTAACCCAACAAAGGCTATAACTCCTATCCCTACAAGACCTATAAACACCATAAAAAAGGTAACAGGTCTTTTAACCGACAGACTGGAAAGGCTCATCTTCCTACTTTTCCTCCTCGAGGATAAGTTTTACCCGGGCAAACATTCCTGGCTTAATTCTAAGGTCAGGATTGGGAATTTTTACCTCAACCTTTATTTTTCTACTGCGAGGGTCCATAACAGGACTTATATTAATTTCCTGAGGGACAAATATCTTATCAAGATAATTTTCTATTTGAACTACTATCTTTCTGGTTAAGGGTATTTTATCCAGGTATTCTTCGCCTATATGGAGCACAATCTTCACCGAACTTATATCCACAATTGATACAAGAGGTGCTCCTGGTCCAACTACAGAACCTTCATCAACAAAACGTCCACTTATAATCCCGGATATAGGAGCTCTTATAGTGCAATCCTCAAGGCGAGATTGAGCAAGTTCTAATGCTGCCTCTGCATTCTGGACCTGAGCACTGGCAAGCTTAATATCCTTTTCCCAGAGTTTATCCTCCCAGGATGTTTTAGCAAGATGATATGCAGAATTTGCATTTTCCCACTGAGTCTTTGCTCCCTGGATTTTTACCTCCCAGCTCCTGGCTTTCTTTAAACTCTCAAGCTTATCCAGAGTTGCCTTTGCCTGTTCCACATTAGCCTGCGCTATCTGGATATCTTCCTTTCTTGCACCTTTCTTGATAAGTTCAAGATTTGCCTTAGCGGAGGCAAGTTGAGCCTGAGCAACTTCAAAACCTAATTTTGCTTTGTCCAGTGCCTGCTCGGGAATAGCTCCTCTGTTATAATCATCCTCTGCTCTCTGTAAATCCTTTTGAGCGCTATGAAAATTAGCAAGAGCCTGCTGATAAGCTGCCTGAGCTCGCTCTATCTCTTCAGGTCTTGCCCCCTCTCTTGCCTTTGTCAAATTGGCTTCGGCTATCTTAAAAGCTGCCTGAGCCTGGCTAAAGCCTGCAAAGAACTCTGTTTTTGCTGTTGCTTTTGTAAGATCGAGTTGAGCCTGAGCAGAGCTGAGAGCAGCCTGGGCATTTTTAAAGTTATTCTCTGCCTGTATCCTTGCAAGTGATTTTGCCTTTTCATAGTTAGCCTTCGCAGAAATTAAAGCTGCCTGTGCCTGCTTCACCTGAAGTGCAATATCCTTTGGATCTACTCTGGCTATAACCTGTCCCTTCTCCACCCTGTCCCCAAGCTCTACATATACCTCCTCCAGGGTTCCACTTACCTTGGGTACCACCTGCACCTGCTTTGAAGGAGCTATATCAGCGGTGAGAGAGATTTCCTTGACCTGAGATGACAAATTCTCAGCAGAAGTCTTCCCCTCTGTTTGACAAAAAGCCTGATTTATTCCCGCAAAAATAAGACCTAAAACAACAACCGGTATTATCTCTTTTCTCATATTTTTCTCCTCCTTCTTAAAACTTAAAAGGTACTTCTTCTATTCCTTTATTTTTCCTATTGCTTTAATTAAAGCCGCTTTTGCCATATTGTAATTATACAAAGCTCTGGTATACCCCAGCCTTGCCCTTGTAAGGACAAGGCTGGCATCAAGTACCTCTATTTGAGTAATCGTCCCGCTCCTGTACCTTGCCTCAGCAATAGATAAAGCCTCCTGCGCCTGCTGGATATTCTTTTTTTGAGCAGCGATAGCTTCCTTTGCCGCCTCCATATCCCAGAAAGCTTTCTTCACCTCAAGTTGAATAGCATCTTTTAGCTGCTTAATTGCCAGCTGCACCTGCCTTAGCTGAGACTCTCTCTCCCTCACAAAAGCTCTTTTACCCATATCAAAAAAGGGAAAGGATAAAACAAGACTAATATTCCAGTCCTTATCCCATTCTTCCTTCTCTCCTGGATGAGTAAATTGGTAGTTTCCCACAAAGGAGAGAGAAGGGAAATTCCTCACCTTAGCAACTTGCAAGGATACCCTTGCTATTTCTTCCTGAAGTTTCAAGCTATTTAAATCACCTCTTGAGTTAAAAGCAATCTTAATAGCATCATCTAAGGTTAAGGTTAAAGATTTAAACTCCAACTCTCCCTCCAAATCCAGGGAAGAAGAAGGAATAGACAGGATACCTGCCAATCTTTCTCTTGCCAGACTTAAATTGTTCCTTGCTTTGATTACATCGGGTTTCAAATTGGCAACCTCTACTTTTGCCCTTAAAAGGTCAAAACGAGAAGCTCTTCCTGACTTATAAAAAGATTCTACAATTTCCAGGTGAGCCTTAGCCTGATTTAAAGCCCTCTGCGCAATTTCGAGATTTTTTGTGGCAAGAAGAACAGAGTAAAAGCTCTCCTTTACCTGATAGATTACCTCACTTTGGGTTTGCTGTAGCTCTTTCTCCGCCCTAAGGTAGTTTAATTTTGCCTGTTTACTGTTTAAGGTAAGCCTGCCACCTGTATAAAGAGGTTGAGTTAGAGAAAATGTAAGGGAGGTTGTATCCTGCTCACCCATAGGAAATTCTCCAAAAGGAGTAGACATGGAAGGAACCTTACCAAGATGGGTATAGGTCCCGTTAAGATTAATAGAAGGAAGATACCCTGCAGTTGCTTCCTTTACTTTTTGCTCTGCTTGCCTTACTCTTTCTCGTGCTAAAATAATCTGGAGATTATTTTTTAAAGCTATATCTATCTCATCATTAAGACTAATTGCCTGAGAGTATCCGGAGTATCCAAAAATAAAAATAAGAGAGGAGAAAACTGCTAAAAAGACCTTTTTAACTTTCATTCTTTACCTCATTGCTGATTCTTTTATATAAAACCTGGAGCACCTGCAAAATCTTTTTCCTCTCATCAGGAGTTAACTTCCTCAAGATTGATACTATCTTTTTTCTCTTTATTTCTTCAATTTTTTTAATTATCTTTTCCCCAAGAGAAGTTACACTCACCCTGACCACTCTTCTATCAAAAGGGTCAGTTTTCCGCATTACAAATTCCTTCTGGACCAGCTTATCCACAATTCTGGTAAGAGTGCTAAGTTGTATCTCCGTAACCTTACCCAATTCACTCATCTTAGGTTCTTTTAAAATATAAATTTGACGAAGGACCTGTATCTGTGCAAAGTTAATTTCTATGTCAAGAGTATCGTCAATTTCTTTCATACCGAAAACCTTGGCTAAATTTGAAATTAATTCATCTAAAACAATTGCCTCTCGTTGAACCTCTTCCTCCATTTTACTCTCCCTTAAAAATTTTCATTAAGAAAATATATATTTTTGCAACTTTATTGTAATACAATTTTTTAATATGTCAATCAATCCAGAAATTACCCTTTCACAGGTTAAAGGTTACCAAAGAAAAGAAATTTTTACTTTACTATTACAATAATAAGGAAAAATGAATATTTTACAAGACGAAAGCTTACCCGGAAGAATATCTATAAATAAATGAGGGTCCTATGATTAAAATAGAATGCATTAC
>JAGGZA010000013.1 GCA_021162265.1 Candidatus Aerophobota bacterium
ATAAATTAGGAGAATTTGCTCCAACAAGGAAGTTTGACCATCACGGTGCTCATACCAAGAGAGTTATTGCGCCAAAGTAAGTTATAGCGAGGTTTGTAAATGGAAGTGCAAGCTGCAGGAAAGTATACAAGGATATCTCCTTTTAAGGCTCAGAAAGTTGCTGCTTTGATAAGAGGAAAGCCAGTAAATGAAGCCATGAGTATTTTAACATTGACTCCCAATAAAGGTTGTCGTATTATAAAGAATATTTTGCAATCAGCTATAGCTAATGCCAAAAATCAGCATGGTTTAAGCGAGAAAGGGCTTTTTGTCAAATTTGCTCAGATAGATAAGGGTCCAACTTTAAAAAGGATAAAACCAAGAGCAAGAGGAAGGGCTGATCTAATACGCAAAAGAACCTCTCACATTACTATTGTTCTTGATACAAGGGAGTAAAAAATAACTTAATTATAAACCATAAAGGAGGAAGGTTTGGGACAGAAAGTGCATCCAGAAGGGTTGAGGCTGGGAATAACCAAAGAATGGCAGTCTCGCTGGTACGCAGACGATAAAGAATATGCGAAGTTTTTACACACAGACCTTAAGATTCGCCAACATCTTATGGACAGATTCAAAAGAGCCAATATTTCTGATGTTTTAGTAGAGAGGGCTACCAATAAGTTAAGGATAACTATATACGCTGCTCGTCCAGGCATAATAATTGGCAGGAAGGGAGAAACAATTGAGAAAGTAAAGGAAGAAGTGGCTCAATTTGCTCCTGATGCAAAGATATTTTTAAACGTACAGGAGGTTCCTCAACCAGAGCTGGATGCTCAAATGGTAGCCGACAGGATAGCTTTTCAGCTGGAGAGAAGAGTTAGTGCCAAAAGAGCTATGAGAGAGGCAATTTCAAGAGCTATGGAAAGTGGGGCAGAAGGAATAAAGGTTGTGTGCAAGGGTAGAATAGGTGGGGCGGAAATAGCAAGAAAGGAGTGGATGAAAGAAGGAAAAATTCCCTTGCATACCCTTAGAGCTGATGTTGATTATGGAGTTTCCACTGCTCACACTACTTATGGGTGTATTGGGGTTAAGGTTTGGATTTATAAGGGTGATGTTTTGCCTTCAATGAAAATTTTGCCAGAAGAAGAGGAGTTTGAAGATGCCGCTGCAGCCGAAAAGGGTTAAGTATAGAAAAACACAGAGAGGAAAAATTAAAGGAGTTGCGAGTAGTGGTTCGGAACTGAGTTTTGGAGAATATGGATTGATTGCGCAGGAGGGTGGGTGGATAACTGCCAGGCAGATTGAGGCAGCTCGTGTTACTATTGTTCGTAGCCTGAAACACGGGGGAAGACTCTGGATAAGAATTTTCCCTGATAAATCAGTTACAAAGAAGCCATTGGAAACAAGGATGGGTAAAGGAAAAGGAGAACCTGCTTTCTGGGTAGCTGTTGTGCGAGCAGGGAGGGTACTTTTTGAAATTGGAGGTGTTGATGAAAGTAAGGCGAAAGCCGCTCTTCGTCTTGCCTCTTACAAACTTCCTCTGAGGACAAAATTTATCTCAAGTAGTGAGGTAATAGTATGAGGGTAGGCGAGTTAAGGGAAATGGGGAAAGACGATCTTTTAGAAAGATTAAATCATCTTCAGAAGGAGCTTCTGGATTTAAAAATTCAAGCGGTCCAGGGTAGAATGAGCAGTCCTTCCAAGATAAAGGTGATAAGGAAAGATATAGCAAGGATAAAAACCATTCTGAGAGAAAGAGAATTGGGAATTAACACAGGAGCTTAAATTGAAGAAAGGTGTCAAAGTTAGGGTTGGAGAGGTGATAAGCGATAGGATGAAAAACACGGTAGTGGTTAGAATTAAGCGTAGGGTTCCCCATCCTCTGTATGGTAAGACTGTAACCAGGGTTAAGAAAGTGAAGGCCCATGATGCAAAAGATGAGTGTAAAGTGGGTGATTTGGTAAAAATAGAGGAAACAAGACCTTTATCCAGGGATAAACGTTGGAGAGTAGTAGAAATACTTGAAAAGAGAGAAGGTCAATGATACAACTTAGAACACAGCTAACAGTTGCAGATAATTCAGGGGTAAAGAAAATAATGTGTATAGGGATACTGGGTGGTTCATCCCGCAGGTATGCCAGCGTTGGAGATGTAATTGTTGCTTCGGTTAAAAAAACTATTCCCAACTCTGAGATAAGTAAGGGTGAGGTTGTAAAAGCTGTAGTGGTGAGGACTAAGAAGGAGATAAGAAGAAAAGATGGGACGTATATAAGATTTGACGATAATGCAGGTGTGGTTATTGATAATGCAGGTAATCCTAAAGGAACTCGTATTTTTGGACCAGTTACAAGAGAACTCAGAGATAAAAATTTTATGAAGATAATATCTCTTGCTCCAGAGGTTCTTTAAGAGAGGTGGTGAGTTATGCCCAGAATAAAAGTAGGAGATGAGGTAGTTGTTCTTTCCGGAAAGGATAAAGGCAAAGTTGGTAAAGTGATTGAGAAAATCCCCAGGGAAGGTAAAGTGGTGGTAGAGGGAGTTAATATTACCAAACGCCACATTAGAGCTCGAAGAAGAGGACAGGAAAGCGGAATAGTGGAGAGAGAGACTCCAATACCAGCTTGTAAAGTTATGTTGGTTTGTCCCCGTTGTGGGAAAAGAACGAGAGTAGGTGTTAAAATTAGCGTAATAGACCAGGGGGAAAAAGAGAAACTCAGGATATGCAAAAAGTGTGGAGAAGTAATAGACTAAGGGTTTTATAAATGGCAAGATTAAAAGAACTTTATAAAAAAGAGATTGTTCCTCAATTAATGGAAGAATTGGATTTAGATAATCCTATGAGGGTTCCTCGGGTGGAGAAAGTTTGCGTAAATATAGGATTGGGAAGAGCAAAAACTGACCCTAAGCTGATTGATCTGGCTAAAAAGTCTTTATCCCTTATTACAGGGCAGGCTCCTGTGGTGACTAAGGCTAAGAAGTCTATTGCTGGGTTTAATCTTAGAAAGGGGATGGTTATTGGGTGTAAAGTTACTCTCAGGGGAGAAAGAATGTACGAGTTTCTGGACAGGCTTTTTAATTTAGCTATGCCACGCATTCGTGACTTTCAGGGTATTCCTGATAGTTGTTTTGATGGAAGAGGTAATTTTACCCTGGGTTTGAGGGATCAGATAATATTTCCTGAGGCAGATTATGAGACCGCTTCCAGATTGCCCGGTGTTTCTGTTACCATTATTACTACCACTCAGGATGATGAGGAGGCTAAAAGCCTTCTCCAGAAATTAGGTATGCCTTTCAGAAAAAGGTAATCCTGTAATCTCTAAGCAGAGGGATGAATAGATATGGCAAAAAAATCTTTAATAGAGAAGTCTAAACGAGAACCAAAATTTAAGGTCCGGAAGTACAACAGGTGTGAGCGTTGTGGACGCCCTCGAGGATACATTCGTCAGTTTGGTCTTTGCCGCTTATGTATGAGAGAATTAGCTCACAAGGGATATCTGCCAGGAGTTAAGAAAGCAAGCTGGTAAGCTGGAGAATATAATAAAAAATTTTCAAAAAGGTTATAAAGAGGGGAAAATGCAGACTGATCCAATTGCTGATTTGTTGACCCGGATAAGAAATGCTAATGCAATTTATAGGGAAAGTGTAGAGGTACCTGCCTCTAAAATCAAGGAAAGTATAGCCAAGGTTTTAACCAGGGAAGGATACATTAAAGGATATAGAGTTAAGGTTAAGGAAGGAAAGAGATTTATAGAGTTATACCTTAAGTATTCTCAAGATAAGGAAAGGGTTATTACGCGTTTAGAAAGGGTCAGCAAGCCTGGAAGAAGAGTTTATGTTGGCAAGGATGAAATCCCCCGAGTCCGCAGAGGATTAGGTATATGTATTCTCTCCACTCCAAAGGGCATTCTCACTGATAAGGAAGCCAGAAAAGAGGGAGTGGGAGGAGAGATTCTCTGTTATATATGGTAATAAACCAATAAGGGAGTTACTGAATGTCCAGAATTGGGAAAAAGCCTGTTTCTATTCCGCAGGGAGTAGAGGTTTTTATTAAGGATAAGGAAGTTAAAGTTAAAGGTCCCAAAGGGGAGCTTTCCCAGATAGTTCCTCCCTGCTGTAGTGTGGTTTTTCAAGATGGACAGATTGTAGTTAATAGACTGAAGGATGATAAGCAAAGCAGGGCTTTACATGGGACTATTCGTAGCTTAATTTTTAATATGGTTAAAGGTGTATCCGAAGGATATGAGAAAGAATTAAAAATCGTTGGTATGGGTTACAGAGCAAGATGGGATAAAGGTAAGCTCATTCTTAGCCTTGGATTTTCTCATCCCGTGGAATATACTCCTCCACAGGGAATTACCATTCAAACTCCAGATCCAACTACTATAAAGGTTTCAGGTTGTGATAAGCAAAAGGTAGGAGAGGTTGCTGCTGAAATCAGAAGTTTTAAAAAGCCCGAGCCTTACAAAGGAAAAGGTATAAGGTATAAGGATGAGGTTGTAAAGCTGAAGGTAGGTAAGGCTGCGCTGGGAAGCAAGGGTTAAAAATTTTCTTTGCATTTTTAGAGAGGTAAACAAATGGTTTTTTTAAGGGATAAGGTATTAGCGAGGAAGAGGAGGAAGAAGAGGATAAGAAAAAAGGTATGGGGAAGTGAGGATAAACCTCGTCTTTGTGTGTACAAAAGTAACAGGTATATTTATGCTCAATTGGTTGATGATACCAAGGGAAAGACACTTGCTTTTGTATCTTCTGTTAATTACAGAGAAGAAAAGGGAGGAGCGAATTATAAGAGTGTAGAAATTGCAAGAAAGCTGGGAGAGAAGCTGGGGAGAATTGCTGTAAAGAAAGGTATAAAAAGAATAGTCTTTGATAGAAGTGGTTATCCTTACCATGGAAGAGTAAAGGCTCTTGCAGAGGGAGTGAGGGACCAGGGGATTAAATTTTAAGTGGAACAAGAGGTTAAAATGCAAAAGCAAAAGGAGTTAATAGAGGAACTTTCTGAGTTACCCGAGGAAATTGGAGAGTTAGAGGAAAGACTTATAAGAGTTAAGAGAGTTTTTACAGTAGTTAAGGGTGGCCGGAAAATAGGATTTAATGCTCTGGTAGTGGTAGGGAATAGAAATGGATGGGTTGGCTTAGGGTTAGGTAAGGCAAGGGAACTTCTGCTTGCTATTAACAAGGGACGTCGTGAAGCAGAGAAGAATCTTGTTCAAGTTCCTCTTGTAGATGGCACCATTCCTCATGAAATTATAGGTAAGTTTAAGGCGTCAAAGGTTCTTTTAAAGCCAGCTTCTCCAGGGACAGGTATTATTGCGGGTGAAGCTGTAAGGGCTATAGTTGAACTTGCGGGCATAAAAGATATTTTGACGAAATCTCTGGGAAGTAATAATTCTCTCAATCTTGCCAGGGCTACTCTGGATGGGTTAAAGAATCTCAGACACCCGGAGGAAATTTTCAGGTTGAGAAAGGAAGGCGGAGAAAATGAATCTAAAAGTACTTAGAACTTTTTCTGGCGCTTCTCGTAAAAGAAAAAGAGTTGGGAGAGGTCCGAGTTCAGGACACGGAAAGACTTCTACTCGAGGACATAAGGGTCAAAAAGCTCGTGGAAGAGGAAAGGTGTACTCATGGTTTGAGGGAGGACAAATGCCTTTGACTCGCAGAATTCCTAAGAGGGGTTTTCGTCCTTTCAGAAAAAAGGAATTTGAAATTGTGAATGTGGGTGACCTTAATGTACTTGAGGCTAATTCCAGTGTTGATCCTGAGTTTTTAAGAGAAAAAGGTCTGATCAAAAAAAATAATAAAGTTAAAATACTGGGAAAAGGATTGTTGGAGAAGCCTCTATATGTGAAAGCTCATTCTTTCTCCAAGAAAGCCGAGGAAAAAATTAGAGAGGCAGGAGGAAAGGTAGAGGTAATAAATGTTAGATAGATTACAGAGTATTTTTAAAATTCCAGAGTTAAGACGCAGGATATTTTTTACCTTATTTATGTTTGTTGTTTTCAGGCTGGGTTCTTTTATTCCTATTCCCGGTGTAGATATTTCAGCTCTTGCTAAATCCACTATTTTTCAGAGTGGAGCATTTGGTCTGATGAATATATTTGCTGGAGGGGCTCTGCGCAGGATGTCTATTTTTTCCTTAGGAGTGATGCCTTATATAAGTGCTTCCATTATAATGCAGCTTTTAACGATAGCAATTCCTCAGCTTGAAGAATTGGCAAAGCAGGGTGAGGAAGGGAGAAAAAAGATAAATCAGTACTCAAGATTTGCCACTCTTCCTATAGCGGCTATTCAGGGAATTGCTCTTTGTTTCTGGATTCAAAGTATAAACAATGGAGCATTTGTCTATATGAGGGGAATTAATCTTATTCTTCCTGCTGTTATTACTCTTATTGCTGGAACGGTTTTAATTATGTGGATAGGAGAAAAAATCACAGAGCGAGGAATTGGTAACGGTATTTCCCTGATAATATTTGCAGGTATTGTAGCAAATATTAGACCTTCTGCAGGGAATATAATAAGACTGGCACGAGCAGGACAGATTACTCCCTTTACTATCTTTTTGTTTGCC
>JAGGZA010000014.1 GCA_021162265.1 Candidatus Aerophobota bacterium
GGTGACCTAATGTTTTAAATCCTTGAGCTGCATCTCTTATGCAGTACTGGATAAAAGTTGAGAATCTGGTAGTGAGCAGGAGAATTCTTAAAGGTCGTTTTCTCTGGTGCGAGAAAATCTTTTGCCAGTCTTCTCTGGATAAGGACCCATAATATCTATTTATTTCCCTGGATAGCTGTTTGCCTTCTTCTTTTCTCCTTTCAGTGATATCACGCATTACCTTTACAACTTTACTGACAAATGGCTGTTTTTTTTGCTGAGGAATTTCATAGATAAATATTTTGCGAGGTAGAGGTTTTAAAGCATCACGGAAAAATTCCTTCAGCTTTTGATCGATTTTTTTCCCAACAAAGAAGAAAATACGTCCTGAGTTGAGAATATTTTTCCAGTTATGAACTTCAAGGTTTAATCTTAAAATATCTGCTGATTTTTCCACAACATAAATGGGCTGCTTCATCCATAAATATATCCTTGGTTGGACACTAAAAAGCTCCATCAATTCGTAACCTGCTCCTATTCCGACCAGAAGCAAGGGTTCTCCCCTCTTTACAAGATTAAAATTTTGTTTTAAAAAATTCTTTGCCTTGAGTTTTGGCTCTACAGGGTCAGTCAGCCAGTATTTTTTTCCATCTTTTTCCAAGAGAAAAGCAAAGTCCCCACTCTGGAGTTTTACTGCAATTGCTCCCCTGTCATTAGAGGTTTGCAGCCAGTAAGCAATTTCTGGGTATTTTTCCTTTAACAGGGCAAAATTTTCCTCATACTGTTGCTTAAACTGTGATGAAATATTATTCATCTTCCCGGCAGATATATTTACATATTTATTTTTCGTCAGAATAGAGAACCATTTTATCTTTTTATAGCTAATGCAAAATTTATGCCAGAAACAGGAGGACTATGTGTTTTTTTGGCTAAAATTGCCTGTAAAAGAAAACAATTTCTTGGAAAGGTGGGTAATAAAAATATAGTCTTTTAGTTTTCACTAAGTGCCATTTCTGCCATTCTGGCGCAACCACGGAGTGAACAATCTTCTTTTACCACAATATTAAATCCGGGGAAAATTCTTTTTTTATAATCCATTAAAACTGGATTTGCTCCTCCCCCTGTAAGGTAGATAGTTTTATCCAGTTTTATGAGTTTCGCCATTTTGTCCAGGGTTTTTTTCATTCGTCCCACTGTTGCCTCCATTAATGCATAAAGGCACTCATCCCTTGTTGTGCTTAAAGTTAGGCCAGAAAAAGATGCCTTTTTCTGCCTGAGGCTTGTTCTATCTCCTGCAAGGTAAGGATGAAACCTGACCTTGCACTTTCTTTTATTTTTTAAAACTCCTTTAAGGTATAATTGGTAAAACTCCCTTTCATCCATTTCCCTACAAAATTGAGAATGAAACCACTCCAGAGCGAATCCTCCTGTCGTAATATCATACATAAGCCATTTATTGGGAAAAGGATGGGTTCTAAGGTAGTACTTTTCATCGGGGATAGGTTTTTCCAGACATATGGTTACAATTTCCGAGCTTCCCGAGATATTCAGTATTTGACCGCCTTTAAGAACGCCTGCTCCTACCGCTGCAGATGAGGTATCGTTTGAACCCATAAGTACCGGAGTTCCAGATTTTATGCCTGTAAGGTTTGCTATTTTTCTGGAAACTTTTCCCACAATTTTTAATGAAGGAACAACTGGAGGAAGCTTTTGCAGAGGTATTCCCAGCTCCCTGGCGATTTCTTCACTCCAATCAGAATAAGCTACAGTGTTATAAAGACCCGTGAGCGAGGCGTTGGTGGGGTCAATACTCCAGGTATCGGTTAGTCTTTTTATCAAAAAGGTATTTAGATGGCCAAATTTAAAAGCCTTTTTAAAAATTTCACTTTTCTTTTCTTTAATCCACAGTATACTGGTTACGGATATACCTCCAGGATAGGGAATATTGCCTGCTATTCGAAGAAATTTTTCCTTACCTATTATAGAAAGGGCTTTTCTGGCTTGTTTGACACTTCTTCTATCCCAGTGGATAATAGCAGGATAAAGAGGATTACCCTCTTTATCCAGAGCTATAAGAGCAGGACTGAATACACATTGTATAACAAGCTCCACTTTATCAATATGACTCTTTAGCCTTCTGGTAACTTCAAGGAAAGCTTTCCATACCTTTTCCACATCCATCTGGACACTCATTCCATAGGTTTCATAGGTATAGGTGGCTTTGTCCTTTATTACCGTGTGGAAGTCTCTGTCAAAGAGAGCAGCCTTTAGAGAGGAGGTTCCTATATCAAATGCCAGTACATAAGATTTCTTGTTCATAGATTCCTCATTATTTATTTTTTAATTAGTTTTCCCTCTTTGATAAATCCAGCTTTTTCCAGTTCTTTTCTATTGAAGATGTATCTGGGTAACCTTCCGGAAAAAACATCAATCACTGCCTGACAGGCTCCTTCTGCCAGTCGTATGACACATTCTTTTGTCAGAGAAGCAGAATGAGGGGAGAGAATGACATTTTCCATTTTTAAGAGAGGATTGTCCTGTGAGGGGGGTTCCCTGGTAAAGACATCAAGAGCAGCTCCTTTTATTTTCCCTTCTGTTAGTGTTTTAATTAGTGCTTTTTCGTCTATTACTTCTCCTCTTGAGGTGTTGATAAGGTAAGCATCCTTTTTCATCTTGCTTAAAAGCTGCCCGGTGATAAGGTTGCGTGTTTGGGGACCTCCTGCTACATGGATAGATACAAAGTCAGCTCTTTCAAATACCTCTTCAATCCTGTCGTAGAATTTTATCCCGTCTTTTAATTCACCACCTTTGCCCACAAAGGGATCATAAGCTACTACCTGCATGTTAAAGGCATTCTGACATATCCTGGCAACCTGAGAACCTATTCTTCCTGCACCAATTAATCCCAGTATTTTTCCCTCAAGGTCTATTGCTTCGTAGCTATTGCGTGCATTCCAGTTTCCCTTTCTTGTAGCATCATCCATAAACTTTAACTGCTTTGCTAATGAGAGAATAAAAGCAACTGTGTGTTCAGCTACGGATAGAGCATTGACCCCGGGAAGATTGCAAACCAGGATCCCTCTCTTTGTAGCCTCCTGTACATCTATATTGTCAACTCCAGCTCCAGTTCGCGAGATTACCAGGAGATTTTTTCCTTCTGTAATTATATCTTTGTCTATTCTGGCACCGGTTCTTAATATAATTGCCTGAACATCTTTTACTAATTTCTTTATGGTTTCTTTTAATTGGTCTGGAGCAATAATTACCTCTACCTTACCCTTTAGTATTTTCATTCCACTATCATGAATTCTTTGAGGTAAGAGAACCTTCTTCATTATAAGACTCCGTTACTGTTTATATACTGTATTTATTATACTGAATTTACCACATTTTATAAGACCTGTTCTCTATGTCAAGAAGAAATCAGGGTTAGAAAGGGAAAAATTAAATTTGGAGGAAAAGAGAATAGAAGTAAGCTGAGCAAGCTTAGAAAATCAAGATAATAAAAGGAGATAGGAATTTTTCGATAATTTAAAAAGAAAATTATTATTAGATTTTTTGCCTCAAACTCTCGGATAGTCTGTAGAAACTGCCTCCCTTTGTCATCTAAACAGAATTTTTGGAATACCTTTTCCTATAGCTCTTGCGAGGGAGAAAACACTGAAGGAATGTCTTTCAAAATCGGCAATTTTTTCAATAAGATGATGATTTTTTTTAGCAAGATTAAATAACATTTCCAGAAAGGATATATCTCTCTTTTCCAAGAAATTTCTTATTTTGAGAGATGAACGAATTTCCTTTCCTATTTGTTTTTTCCACTTAGAATCATAAGAGGAAATTTTTTCCTCTTTTATGCAGTCAGCAAGAGTCTCTGCACATCTCATTCCATAGTAAAGTCCCCCGCCACTTAGAGGTTTTACCTGACAGGCAGCATCGCCTACCAGGATAAGACCATCTTTGTATGTTTCTCCATAACCTATTGATATGACTCCTCCCATTTTTTCTATTATCCCATTTTTTATTTTCATCTTTTGCATAAAAGACTCAAGTGTTCTTAAGGGTTCAGGAGAGATGCTTCCTGCACGGATTACCTTCTCGTCTTCGGGAATTATCCAGCAAAAATGCAAGAAGGGTCTTGTAAAGTGAACCTGAACCATATCAACGGGGGTTACTTTTTGTTTTATTCTAAATTGGACTCCTTTGTAAAATACAGGCTTTATTTTTAAGCCACTTTTCTTTCTTACCATTGAAGTTGCCCCATCTGCACCAATCACAACATCACAGCTAAAGGTACCTTTGTTTGTATAGAGGAGGTAATTTTTGTCCTTTTTTTCTAAAGAGAGTAATTTTGTCTCCTTTTTAATTTCAAGACCTTCGCAGAGTTTTTTATCCAGTTTTTCTCTATCAATTACAAAGGCAGCATTTTCTCTTATCAGGGGGAAACTTTCATTTTGATAGGAGATTATAGCTCCATTTATCTTATTTTTTATTAAATCCCGGGGAAGAGGTATTCTGGAATTCTTAAAAAAGGTGTTTCCCACCAGTCCTGCACAGTGTTTTGGAATACCTATTTCAGGATGTTCCTCAAGGATAAGAGGGGAGAACCCATATTGTTTTAGAAGCTGACCTAAATAACATCCTATAGGTCCTGCTCCTATTATGACAATACGCATAACTCACAACCCTAATTGTTCTGCTATACCCTTCATAGCCTCAAGCACACATTCTATATGATCTTTCAATTCTACACCCAGTTCTTTTGCTCCTTTTTCTATATTTTCCCGATTCACTCCTCGTGCAAAGGCCTTATCCTTCCACTTTTTCATTACAGACTTTACAGTTACATCGGCTATTTTTTTTGAAGGGCGAACCAGTGAAACGGCAACAATAAATCCCGTTAGTTCATCCACTGCATAAAGGGTTTTTTCCAGAAGTGTTTTTCTTGGAATGCCGGTATGATCTCCATGAGATAAAATTGCCCTTATCATTTCCTGAGGATACCCCTTTTCTTCCAGTATTTTTGCTCCCTTAAAAGGGTGGTCTTCAAGCGAGGGATATTTTTCATAATCAAAGTCGTGCAAAAGTCCTGTCACTCCCCACTTATCAGGGTCCTGACCGAACTTCTCAGCATAAGCTCTCATAGCTGCTTCTGTTGCCAGGGCATGTTTTATTAGATTTTCGCTTCCGGTAAACTCCTTTAAAAGGTTAAATGCTTCCTCTCTTGTTGGCCAGTTCATTGCTCTCTCCTTGTTGTTATTAAAACTCTTTCATACACCCTTTTGCCGTATTTTACTAAAAGTTATGTACCTGGTTCTTCACTTGATTTAATCTCTACTAATTATATACTATTTTAATATCCAGTCTATTGATAGTTTGTTGAGCTGTTATTTCAAAAGATGATTAAAGGTTAAGAATTATGAAGAAAAGCAAACCATTAGGTAAAGTTATCTCCAGGGAGGAGTTTATCTCGAAGCTGGAAAAAAGAGGGCAAAGATTTTTTGCTCTGGGGAATTTTTTGCTCATAGGAAGATATTTTGGTGAAAATTATTACTCTAATCTGGAGAACGAAGCTCATATTCTTGAGACATTCTTAGACGACCATAAGGCAAGAGGGAACAGATTGTTTATTTTCTTTACAGAACTTGTCGCCTGCATAAGATGGATTGCTAATACTGCTCGTACACTAAAGCATATACAAAACAGATACAAAAATTATGGACTTGAAAGAGGTAAAGATTTACTGGTTGACATTAAAAAATCCCTTGATTTTTGTAATACTTCTCTTTCCAATCTCTATAAAGCTTTGAAAGATGAAGCAGCTATTCTGGGAATAAGAATTCCAGCCTACTGTATGGAAGAAGAGGATTTTCTGGAGACAGAAGTTCAAGAGTATCTTGTCCAGGATATTGATGAAAGCTATTGCTGCACTTATAAGGAAGAAAAGGTAATTGAGGTTACTTTCACATATGTAGACATAGCAGATAAGTTATCCGAGCTTTTAAAAAGGGGCAAGCCAACTGAAGACAGGATAGAGGAGTTTGCCAGTGCTTTCCACAGGATACAATCCAAGTACGACAGTTACATAAGTGGAAGCGAGGAAGAGAGAAACGATCAGAGACTGAAAAAAGCCAGAGGTTATATATCTGTTTGTCTGCATTTACTTGAGGCAGCCTTATATATGCTACATCTGTATGAGAGGCATATTGAGGTAGAGGGACCGAGTGAGAAAAAAGAAAAAATATCCCGGATTTTAAGCCCATCTAAGGTTAGAGAAAACATAGATATGATATTAAGCTATGCGAACGATTGTGCCCTGGAAGGAGAACTTCTCGCCAGAGAGCTTTTGAAAGACTATGCTGATATGACTCTTACAAGGGAGAAGGTAATTATTCCCAGAGGGTCAGTTCTCCATTTAAGGCCTGCTTCGGCGCTTGTGGAGCCTGTTATTAAATCTACAACTCCTGTTTTGCTGGAAATAGATGGAAAGAAGGTAAGAGCAAATAGTGTCCTGGAGATTATTGCAGTGATGGGTGAGGTGGCAGATAAAATAGAGAAGAGTGATGTGGAAATGGTACTTCAGGGAGATAGGGAAGTGGTGAAAAAGATGAAGGAGAACTTCTTAACCAAGATTGTAGAAACTAAATACTAAATATTTAAATTAAATATAAGGATGTAAAAATTGCTCTCCGATGAAGATAAGAATTCTCTTCTGGAGCTTATTAAGGAAAAGGCGGTATTCTATCGGTCGGTAGAACTTTCCTCAGGAAAAAAAAGTGGATACTATGTAGACGGGAAGCAGGTTACTCTTTCAGCAAATGGTGTTTATCTTGTAGCAAGGGTAATACTTAATTTAATAAGGAATGATAAGGTGGATGCAATTGGAGGACCAACAATTGGTGCCGATCCGATTCTTGGAGCAGTTATCTGTTTGAGTCATTTAAACCGTTCGCCCATCCAGGGATTTATAGTCCGCAAGCAACCAAAAAAACATGGTATGCAAAGATATATTGAAGGTCCTCCCTTAAAAAAAGGCAGCAGGGTGGTAATAATTGATGATGTTGTAACAACCGGCGAATCAGTTTTAAGAGCTATCAAGGCTGTGAAGGATATTGGATGTGAGGTGGTGAGGGTAATTGCCCTGGTGGACAGGTTAGAAGGAGCAAGAGAGAGACTCAAGGAGCATGGGTTTAAATTAACATCAATATTTACCAGAGAAGACCTGGATTTGTCCTCAAATCTTTCGAGTCCTGAAGAGGATTATTTATCTCTAAAAGAAGACCCGGGTAAAAACTGAGGTGGGAATTGTTGAGAAATTTATAGTGTGACTTTTATTTTGCTTTTTTGCTTACTTTCTTCACACTCATTAACAAACCTCCAGAAGCTTTCATCCATAGCTTTTGTCCTGTTTCCCAGATAGGGAAAATGACCATAAAATAGCGAAAGTTGTCTTGAGGCTTCCTGTGCACTTTTACCTTCAACAGCATATTCCCAGATTGCGGATACCAGACCACTTCTATGCGTGAAAATTTCCCTCTTCTTCTGTATAGAGAAAATAAAGAAAGGATAAGAAGACCACAATTGGTATCAATGAAATGCTTATTGGTAAGGTTTTTAGTTTGCAGGGATACATTTTAATCGCTCCAGTTGTTTATTTTTTTTAAATTTTAGCCAATATTTTCCAAGGTATCTTTTGCATCGGAACAGGTTTTTAGCTCCTCCTGTACAGCCAGAGTGTGTCTTGACAAGCCTTGTAAGTTATGGTATTTTTCAGGAAAATCCTTTATTTTCCTCATTCAGCAAGGGATGTTAATTTCAGACGCCACATTACCAAAAATACTGGAGATTGTAAATGAAAGAGAGAAAGGGTTTTTTTAAAACTTTAGTCATTGTATCAGTTATGATAGTTTTTGGTTTTTTAATCCTTATTTTGAACTTAACCACTCCAGAGGTTAAAAATTCAATTTCAGCAAAAAATTCAGTAAAAACTGCTAAAGAAAGTGAGGTAGCAAAAACATCCTCACCGGTAAAGATAAAGGGTCAATTAAAAGCCAACGATACTTCTGCAAAGGCCAATGATGCTTCCACAAAACAAATAGTTATAGAAGGAACCCTTAAGAGAGGGGATTCCCTTTATTCTTCTCTTACCAGAAAAGGGGTTTCTCCAGAGGAAATTTACAGGTTAAAGAAGGCTCTAAGCTCGGTAATCAGTATAACCTCTCTACCTGCTAATAGCAAGTATCGCCTGATACATAATGAACAGGGTAAATTTGTTAAGTTTATCTATAATCCTAACCCTATAGATACTTATGTTGTGTCTTCTTCTGAATCAGGGAAGCTAAGGGCATACAGGAAAAAGCCTGCGTCAAAGATAGTGAAGGTTGAGGGGAAAATCGAGGATTCTCTTTACAATGCTATATTAAAAGTTAAGGAATCACCTGAGGTAGCGGTAAGTCTTGCTAAGATTTTTGCATGGCAGATTGACTTTAATACCGACCCACGTAAAGGTGATGTTTTTAAGTTAATAATAGAAAAAGAAGAGCAAAATGGTTTCTCCCGTCCTGTGAGAATATTGGCTGCGCAATACAAGGGAAAACTTACAGGAGAGCATACGGCGATTTTTTTTAAGGATTCCAGCGGACACACTGATTATTACACACCTGAGGGAAAATCTTTAAGAAAAGCATTCCTGAGAGCACCCTTAAAGTATTATAAGTACATCAGTTCTCCCTTTTCCTATCATCGTCTTCATCCGATTTTGCGGATATGGCGTCCTCATCTGGGGATCGATTATGCAGCCCCCATAGGTACCCCTGTAATAGCCATAGCAGATGGTGTGGTAACCATTGTTAGCTACTCTCATGATTGTGGCAGGTATATAAAAATTAAACACCTTAACGGGTATGATAGCGTTTATGCCCATCTTCATCGGTTTGCAAGAGGGATAAGGAGGGGTGTGCGAGTTCGTCAGGGACAGGTAATTGGCTACGTAGGGTCCAGTGGTCTTTCCACTGGTCCTCATCTGTATTTTGCTATAAGCAAGAACGGAAAACGGATAAACTTTTTAAAGATGAAGATGCCTTCTGCATCCTCTATTAATCCTAAGTATCTATCTGAGTTCAGGAAAAGAAAAAAAGAGTATCTGTCTTATCTTGAAGGAGAAAGGGATTTGCTCTCCTATATGGGGGGAAATAAGAGAGGGTCTTGAAGTTATACAAGATGTTTTTAGTTAAGGACTGGCAGAGGGTACTAACACATGGGATTAGAGGAGTATCAGAAAAAGCGGAATTTTAGCAAAACTCCAGAACCAAGAGGAGAGGAAAGAGTAGAGAGCGGGAATTCTTTTGTAATACAAAAGCATAAAGCAAAGCGGTTACATTATGATTTTCGTCTGGAGATTGACGGAGTGTTGAAGAGCTGGGCAATACCTAAAGGTCCCAGCCTGGATCCTGCTGAAAGGCGTCTTGCTGTTCAGGTGGAAGATCACCCTGTTGAATATAAAGATTTTGAAGGGGTAATTCCACCCGGGGAATATGGAGCGGGAACAGTGATGATCTGGGACTTTGGAACTTATGAGTCGTTGAGTGGAGAAGATTTAAGCAAGGGTCTGGAAAAAGGGGAAATTAGATTCAGGTTAAACGGAAAAAAGTTAAAAGGCGGATTTGTCCTCGTTTTGACCAGATATCGAGGTAATAAAAGAAACTGGCTTCTTATCAAAGAAAAAGATGAATATGCTCGCAAAGGGTCAAATATAACCGAGGAACAACCTGATTCAGCTTACAGTGGAAAGAGCATGGAAGAAATTAGCAGATTAATGTAAGAAAGATATAGACCACGTTTTTTGAAAACTTTCCTTTTGTCTTTTCCTTCCTTAAAAGTCTTTATTTTTGATTGTTTGATGGTATTAAAGATTTTTTCATTTTGAGATGGGACTAAAGAAATCCCTTTCCCTTTGCTAACATCAATGCTTACCTTCGAAATGGAAATGCTGTTGTATTTATTGGTCTGGGTGGAAATTTTACCCAACAGCAGTTCAAGAAAGAACTCGATCATTTCCTTTCTGGAAACAGCAGAGAATTGCAGGTGATTATCCGATTCAACCCGGATTTAAAAATTGTGACAGAGCGAGAAGTTTAAATAAGTTTGATTTATAAGGCTCATTTTATATAGAGCTCTTAACAGAGTTAGTTTCTTGTGGTAGAATTAATTGGTAAAGTTAAATTTAAGAAGATTAAAGACTTGCAACTATGGTGAGATTGTCCTGGTAAGTGCTTCTCAATAACTTCAATTATGAAAGACCTTCACCAGGTTAAAAAGCCAATTTCTGGAGTTATTGCTATTTTTACAACGGGGATTTTGGTGGGGAGATACCTTCCTTTCACTTCTTATTTTTTCCTCATTTTTTATGCTTCCCTGATTGTAGTTTTTGGATTTGCTGTTCTTGGTTATTTAAGCTCAAAAGATAAAACGGTAGCTTTCTTATTATTTTGCGGGATTTTTTTATCGGGACTCTTATACCTTTGGGTTTGTTACCTCCCCTCTAAAGATGATATCTCAAAATATGCTTTTTCCGGGGAATCTATTGTAATAACTGGCAGGATTGTAAGCTCCCCTTATCTTAGAGAAGGTAAAAGAAAAAGAATAACATTTATAATGAAGCCTGTGTGGGTTGAAGTTCAGGGGAAAGAAGGTAAAGAGAGGGTAAATGGTAAATTATGGGTAACAAGTTTTTCCCCTTACAGATACTATGGGTACGGGGATATAGTTAAGGTAAGAGGAAAATTATCTATACCCGGGAATAAGCAGGGGAAAAGCAGGTTTGACTGGCGAGGATACCTGTCATATCAGGGTATATGGACACAGGTTAGTACAGGTAAAATAGAGGTGGTGAAAAGGAATAAAGGTAGTTCCTTTCTCCTTCTTGCTTTTTCTACGGGAAGATGGATGAGAAATAAAATAAAAAGGTTTCTTCCTTACCCCTATTCCTCTGTTTTAAAAGGTATTATGTTAGGCGATAAAGAGGATTTACCCTCCGGGGTTTTAAATAATTTCCGTATTACAGGAACAGCCCATGTTCTTGTAGTATCTGGTCTGCATATAGGTCTTTTACTTTTCATTGTGTTCTTTATAGTTCGTTTATTTGGTTTTTCTCAAAAAGTTGCTCTGGCTGTTGCTCTCCCCTTTGTAATATGGTATGCTTTGATAAGTGGGTTGCGTCCTCCTATTGTGAGAGCAACTTTGATGGCAACAATAGGGATTATTTGTTATTTCCTTGACAGGGAAGTTCCACTGGTAATTGTTCTTTTTCTTGCTGCTTTTTTTATCCTTCTTATAAACCCCCTTTCTCTCTTCACAGTGAGCTTTCAACTTTCTTTTCTTGCCACAGGAGGTATTATTCTTCTCTTACCTTATTTTGAGAAGAAGTTTGATTTTTTGCCAGAGTTTTTAAAAAGAGCTTTTTCTGTTTCTGTTGCGGCACAACTTTCCCTTCTTCCAGTTTTTGCCTTTTATTTTAAACAATTTCCTTTAATTGGTTTTGTTACAAATATAATAATAATTCCCTTAATTACCTTTATCTTGGCTCTCGCATTTTTTTCTCTGGCTCTGGCTACCATTAGCCTTGGGATAGCTCAATTGATATTTAACACTAACTGGCTTGCGTTAAAATTGCTTCTTTTTGTTGTTAATTTTTTTTCCTTTTCCTGGGCGCCACGTCTTGTCTTCTTTTTTTCTCCTCAGGTAACCTCACCTCCTCTATGGGCAATTTTTATATACTATGCTTTACTTTTTGCTCTTCCCTCTTTATCTTTAGCAGGGAGGTCTTCCTATAGATAACATGAGTTTTGAAAAAATATCTGCTATCCTCAAATTTGTAATGTCTAAATTTAA
>JAGGZA010000074.1 GCA_021162265.1 Candidatus Aerophobota bacterium
AAATTGAGTATTCAAAAGAGAAGAAAACTTAAGGATAAAGTAGCAGCTACTATCTTGCTTCAGGACTATCTTGATACGGTGAAAAAAGAGGAAGGCAGGAAAGAAAGGTGAAGATAGTAAGATGTGGGGAGAGTTTTTAAAAAGAGGGGGAA
The DNA here is from genome assembly GCA_021162265.1 of Candidatus Aerophobota bacterium. Classification (GTDB taxonomy): domain Bacteria; phylum Aerophobota; class Aerophobia; order Aerophobales; family B3-G15; genus CBFDTW01. The sequence continues at coordinate 153 of JAGGZA010000074.1, forward strand.
AGCTTTTAGCATTTTTCCTGATAATAATGGTGATCTCCTTTCTTTTTATTCCCTCTTTCAGTCAGAAAAAAGTGCTGGTTAAAATTCCTAAGGGTGCTGGTTCAAAGGAAATATCATTTATCCTGTGGAAAAATAAAATCATACCAGAACCTTTTCTTTTCCTTTTTTTAACAAAGGTGTTGAACTGCGAGGATAGACTTAAAGCAGGCGTGTATGAATTTGAATCTCCTAATCTTGTATCTGTGTTAAATAAGCTTCGGGAAGGGAAGGTAAAGATTTGCAGGATAACACTTCCAGAGGGATTACCTAAATGGGAAGTGGCAGAGCTCCTTTCTAAGAAGGGGATAGTTGATAAGAAAGAGTTCCTCGAGGTAGTGGATAATCCTGAGTGTTTTTACAGAAATTTTCCCTGGCTTTCAGGTGAAAAAAGTCTTGAAGGCTACCTTTTTCCTGATACCTATTATTTTGCTCTGGAGGATGACCCGGTTAAAGTAGCTGGAGACTTTCTTGCACGATTTGAACAGGAGATACTGCCTCTATACAGGATATATGAGAAAAATACCCGAGAAAAGAGACTCTCTCTCCATCAAATTGTGACCCTTGCCTCTATTGTTGAAAAGGAAGCAAAGGTAAATTTTGAGAAACCGGTTATAGCAGGAGTTTTTTATAACAGATTGAGAAGAGGAATGAAATTGAGGGCTGACCCAACTATTAAGTATGCCCTGGGAAGCTTTAGTATAAGGTTGTATAAAAAGATACTTGATTATCCTTCTGCTTATAATACTTACCTTTACTCAGGACTTCCTCCTGGTCCCATCTGTAGTCCTGGAGTAGAAAGTATCAAAGCAACTATTTCTCCAGCTAAGATTGGCTATCTTTACTTTGTAGCAAAGGGAGATGGAACTCACGAGTTTAGCAATACCTACCAGGACCATTTAAAAGCAATTGAAAAGTACAGAAGGGGATAGCTATGATATATGCACCAAAAGGGGTGGAGGATATACTACCTCCAAGAGCTGAGCTTTATTCTCAAATTGAAAGAGAAGCTGGCAATTTTTTCTCTCTTTACGGGTATCACCAGATAAGGATACCCACTTTTGAGAAGACAGAACTTTTTTTACGGAGTGTGGGAGAGGAAACCGATGTAGGAAAGCAGATGTATACCTTTAAAGATAAAGGTGGAAGGAGTTTATCTTTAAGACCAGAGGGAACTGCAGGAGTTGTCAGGGCTTACATAGAGCATAAAATTTATGGTAAAGAGAAGGTGTGGAAGGTTTGGTATGCAGAACCTATGTTTAGATACGAGAGACCTCAGGCAGGTCGTTTGCGAGAGTTTTACCAGATTGGAGTGGAGTATTTTGGAGAAGAAAATCCCTGGGTTGACGTGGAAATAATAGAAATGGCTTATCTTTTTTTAAGCAAATTAGAGATGGATAACATTGAGGTTCAAATTAATAGTATTGGATGCAAGCAGTGTAGAGCAGGTTACATAAGACAGCTAAAAATTTATCTTAAAGAAAATTTAAGCTCTCTTTGCGGTACCTGTCAGAGGCGTTTTTATTCAAATCCTTTGCGTGTACTTGATTGCAAGAATAAAACCTGCAGGGCTGTTTTACAGAAAGCTCCTTCAATAGAAGATTTTCTTTGTTCTTCCTGTAAGCAGCATTTTGACACTGTAAAAGAGGGACTTTCCAGACTAAAAATTCCCTTTACAGTTAATTCCCATCTTGTAAGGGGTCTTGATTATTATACCAGGACTATTTTTGAGTTTAAATCTTTTTACCTTGGTTCTCAGGATACAGTATGTGCTGGAGGAAGGTATGATGATTTAATAGAAGAATTGGGAGGACCTTCTACTCCGGCTATGGGTTTTGCTATTGGTCTTGAGAGATTACTTTTGACTCTGGAAAAGATGGGAAGAAAGCCATCAGTTCCTTCTCTACCCTGCATTTTTGTAGTTACACTTGGTAAAAGTTGTATAGAGAAAGGAGTACAAATTGCCAGGATACTTCGGTCTCAGAGTATTCTGGTAAAGGTAAATTTTACAGAGAAGGGTCTTTCTGCTCAACTAAAACAGGCAGGCAAAGAGGGATTTCTGTGGGTTTTAATAGTAGGAGAGAACGAGTTAAAGAATAAAAGTTATGTTCTTAAAAATATGAAATCTGGAAATCAGCAATATATAAATGAAAAGGATATTGAGAATATTAGCGACATTTTAAGGGGTGATACATAGTTATGAAAATAAAGAAAAAGCATTTTTGTGGAGTTTTGAGCAAAAAGGACATTGGATTTGAGGTTTCTGTTGCAGGATGGGTTAAGAGAAGAAGAGATCACGGGGGTCTTATATTTGTTGATCTTGCAGACAGGTCAGGATTGGTGCAACTTGTTTTTGACCCTGCGGTAGATAAAGAAGTCCATTCTCTGGCTCATTCTTTGAGAGATGGGTGGGTAATTGCAGCAGAGGGTAAGGTTTTCCTCAGACCTCCTGAATCAGTAAATCCAAAGATACCAACCGGTGAGATTGAAATAAAGGTAGAGAGAGTTGATGTGCTGAATACTTCTTTACCTCTTCCTTTCAGTGTAGAAGATGAAACAGATGTTAATGAGGAGGTGAGACTTAAATATCGCTATATTGACTTGAGACGTCCTGTAATGCAGAAAAATATTCAGCTAAGGTACAGGGTAGCAAAGGCAACGCGGGATTTTCTGGATAAAAGGGGATTTATAGAGGTAGAGACACCTTTTCTTACAAGGAGTACTCCTGAGGGAGCTCGAGATTACCTTGTTCCATCACGAGTAAACCCGGGTGAATTTTATGCTCTTCCTCAATCACCTCAGCTTTTCAAGCAGATGATTATGGTGGCTGGATTTGAAAGGTACTTTCAAATTGTCAGATGTTTCAGAGACGAGGACCTCAGGGCTGATCGTCAGCCAGAACACACTCAAATTGACATCGAGCTTTCCTTTGTTGACGAGGAAGATATATTTGAGCTTATAGAGGGAATGCTTAAATATATTTTTGAAAGCACAAAGGGAATAACTATTCCTGTTCCCTTTCCTCGTTTGAGTTACCAGGAGGCAATTGAGAGATATGGTTCTGATAAGCCCGATATACGTTTTGGAATGGAAATTAAGGATTTTTCTTTTTTGGGAGAGGAAGGAAAGTTTAGGGTTTTTCAAGAAATTGTTAAAAGGGGAGGATGTATTAAGGGGATTCTTCTTTCAGGAGGTTCTTCTCTTTCTCGCAGGGAGCTTGATGAATTGAAACTTTGGGTTGTAAATCATGGTGCAAGTGATCTTTCCTGGTTTGTCTTTAAGGAAAAGGTAACCTCTCCTCTTGTTAAATTTTATCCACAATCAACTATAGATAGACTTGTAAAGGTATCAGGGGCTAAGGATGGGGATACTTTATTTTTGACTGCTGGCGAGAAAGATGTGGTTTGCAGGGCTTTGGGTGAACTACGCATTTACCTTGCTAAAAAATTTGAGCTTATCCCCAGGGGAAAATACAGTTTTTTATGGGTAGTGGACTTTCCTTTGTTTGAAAAGGATGAGATGGGTAACCTTTCCTCTGTTCATCATCCATTTACCAGTCCTCGTGAGGAGGATATTCCCCTGTTGGAGACTAACCCGGAAAGAGTAAAAGCAAAAGCTTATGATATTGTTTTAAATGGAGAGGAGATTGGAGGAGGAAGTATAAGGATACATAAAAGAGAACTTCAGGAGAGAATATTTGAACTTCTTGGAATAAGTAAAGTAGAGGCAAGGGAAAAGTTTGGTTTCTTGCTTAATGCCCTTTCTTTAGGAGCTCCTCCCCATGGTGGAATAGCTATGGGTTTGGATCGGCTGGTAATGATAATAGCTGGAGAAAAATCTATAAGAGAGGTTATTCCCTTCCCGAAGACTCAGAAAGCTATATGTCTTTTGACTCAAGCTCCCTCCAGGGTTGACGAAGAACAGTTAAAGGAGCTTCATATTAAGTTAGACCTGGAATAGTCCCTGATCCAGAAATTTTTTCCTTTGACTTATATGCTATTCATCTTATAAATTATAAATGTCATGAGAGAAACTAAGACTTATGTAGCTGTTGCCTTTAATTTACCTGTAGAAAAATTTTTTTGGTATATCCTGCCTTCCCGGTTTAAGAGAAGGTTAATAAAAAGAGGACAGAGGGTTGTGGTCCCTTTCGGAAGCAGACAAATACTTGGTTTTGTAGTAGAGGAGTCCTCCAGAAGGCCCCAGGGAGAGTTAAAAGAGGTAAGAGACTTATTTGATAGGTCTTCTCCTTTCAGTGAGACACTTTTTCAGCTTGCAAGATGGATAAGTGATTACTATAGCTGTTCTCTCGGTCAGGCACTTCATTCAATCTTCCCCTTTTCTTTTCCCTATAAAGAAGAGAAACCTTTGTTTAATCCTCCTTCAAGAGATTCTTTGAAGAGGGAAGAGGTTTATCTTGTAAAGCCGGGTAAAAATAAGTTTGACTTTATCCTGTCTGTGATAAAGGATAATAAAGAGCTTCAAAAGCAGGTTATTATCCTGGTACCGGAGATAAGTTTACTTGCTACATTTCAGGAGAAATTGGAAAGGTGGAAAGTTAAAGCAGGTATTTTTCACAGCAGACTTTCTCCTAAGCAGAGGTATTATTGCTGGTTGGCAATGAAGAAAGGAGAATTTGATGTAGCTGTTGGGACAAGGTCTCTGGTTTTTGCTCCATTTCCCGACATTGGTTCAATTTTAATTGATGAGGAAGAAAGTACTGATTATAAACAAAAAGAAACACCAAAATACAATGTTTGCCAGGTGGCTATTAAAAGAGGTGAGCTGGAGAATTTCCCTGTTTATCTTGTGACAAACTCTCCTTCTCTTGAATCCTGGTACAGGGCAAAAAAGAAAATTTACAGGACGATAACTTTTTCTAATAATGAGAAAGAAATTTCTTCTTTTAAGGTGGTTGACCTCAAGAAGGAAAAGAAGGAAAACAGGATTTTTTCAAGTATACTCAGGGAAGAGATGAAAAAAGCCCTTAAGAGAAAACTCCCTGTATTACTTTTTGTCCCCAGGAGAGGTTATGCCAATTTTCTCTTATGTGATGACTGCGGGGAGGTTATAAGGTGTCCGAACTGCAACACAGGACTTAGCTTTCATATAAGGGGAGAGATGGTATGTCACCTCTGCGGATTTCGAGAGAAAGCACCTAAGGTCTGTCCTTTTTGTGGAGGGAGAAATCTTAAAAAAGTGGGATGGGGGACTCAAAGAGTGGAGCTTGAAACCAGAAGGATATTTCCTGAAGCAAGGGTGGAGAGATTTGACTTTGATACTTTTAAGTCCTCTCCTCATCTTATTCCTTCTAAGATAAGAGAGGAAAAAATTGACATTTTAGTAGGAACTCAACTTTTAATGAAAGAAGAAATAATTTCAGTATCTGGTGTGGTTGCAATTATACTCTTGGATGTTCTCTTGAATTTGCCAGATTTTAGAGCAACAGAACACGCCTTTCAACTTTTAAACAAAATTAGTAGAAGTTTAAATAAAAATAGCTCTTTAATAGTTCAAACATATAATCCATCTCACTATGTTTTGTCCACAAAGACCTGCGAGGATTTTTATTTAAAAGAGCTCGAGATTAGAAAAACTCTTAGATATCCTCCTTTTCAAAGATGGATAAGGTTTCTTCTGGAGGGGAGGGTGAAAAGCAAAGTTAAAGATAGAAGCGAAGAGATAGCAAGAGAGATTAGAAAAGAAAACATTGACTTTTTGGGTCCCTCTCCCTGTCCTTTTTCCAGGATAAAGGGAAAATATCGCTATCACATTATTTTGCGAGATGATGGTTTAAGTGATTTGCAGCAGATTATAAAAAGAGTAAATTTGGGGATGATGAAAGGTTCGGTTAAGGTGGGGGTTGACGTGGACCCTTTGTTTATTGTATGAATATAAACTGTGGAGGTTTTATTAATGCAGGCTGATGAGATAAGATTTAAATTTCTGGATTTTTTCAGGAGAAAAGGGCATCTTGTACATCCTTCCTCACCTCTTGCTACGCAGGATCCAGAGCTACTTTTTACTATAGCGGGAATGGTTCCATTTAAGGTTTTCTTTTTAGGCAAGAAAAGACCCCCTGCTTCTCGTATTACTTCCTGTCAGCTATGTTTTCGCACCAATGATCTTGAGAGGGTAGGGCAGACCTGTTATCATCATACCTTTTTTGAAATGTTAGGAAATTTTTCTTTTGGTGATTATTTTAAAAACGAAGCCTGTGAGTGGGCTCTTGAATTTGTTACAGGGGAGCTTGGTATACCTTTTGAGAGGTTATGGGTTACGGTATTTGAAGAAGATGATGAGACAGCCTCTATATGGAAAAGTTTGGGTTTTTCTCCTTCAAGAATAATAAGGAAAGGTGAGGAGGATAATTTTTGGGCAGCAGGAGAGGTTGGTCCCTGCGGACCGGATACAGAGATTTTTTTTGATAGGGGCAAGGAAATGGGGTGTAAAGGTGGATGTGAGCCCGGGTGTAATAAGTGTTCAAGATGGGTGGAAATATGGAATCTTGTCTTTATGCAGTATGAGAGAGACACATCAGGAAAGCTTTCTCCTTTACCCTCCAAGAATGTGGATACAGGAATGGGGCTGGAAAGAGTAGCTACTGTTGTTCAGGGGGTAACCGATGACTATCATACTGACCTTTTTTATCCTCTTTATGAGTGGTTAAAAAAAATTTCTCCTTTAAAGGAGTATGATGAAAAAGCACTTAGAGTTATAAGTGATCACTTAAGGGGAGTTACTTTCCTGTTAGAGGAAGGTATTATGCCCTCCAATGTGGGAAGGGGATACATCGTAAGAAGAGTATTGCGTAGAGCTTCTCGCTATGGGAAAAGACTTGGCTTAAATGAGCCTTTTCTTTATAAAGGGGTGCCGGTAGTAATAAAGATAATGGGGAGGGCTTATCCTGAGATTAAGAGGAAAGAGGAAGAGATTGCAAAACTTATAAAAATGGAGGAAGAAATTTTTCAGAGTACACTCTCACGGGGGCTCTCTATTTTGGAAGAAATTATTGAGGAGATTAAATCTTCCGGGCAGAAGATATTATCTGGTGAGAGTGTTTTCAAGATGTATGATACCTATGGGTTTCCCCTGGAGTTAACAAAGGAGATAGCTCTTGAGGCTGGCTTAAGTTTAGATGAGGAGGGTTTCCGAAAACTTATGGAAAAGCAGAGAGAAAAGGCAAGGGCAAGCTCCAGTGTAAAGGCGGGGATGCATTATACTTCTTCTTTTATGAGTATGGTGGAGAAGGAATGCTCCCCTGGAGAAGGAGGGGTTTTTGTTGGTTATAAAATGCTTTCTACGCAGGCTACTTTGCTTGCTATAATAAAGGACAACGAATTAAAAGAGAGGATAGGAGAAGGAGAAGAAGGTGAGGTTATTTTTTCTAAGACGCCTTTTTATCCTGAAGGTGGAGGGCAGATAGCAGATAAAGGTGAGATTTTTTCTCCCGGTGCTCACGCCAGGGTAATTAATGTTACAAGAGGTGGAAATTTAATTTTTCATCGAATAAGAGTGGAAAAGGGAGAATTTAAAAAGGGAGATGAGGTGAAGATGGTGGTTGACAGGGAGAAAAGACAGGCTGTTGCTCGTTCTCATACTGCCACGCATCTTTTACATGCAGCTTTGCGTAGAGTTTTGGATAAGGATATTAAGCAAAGTGGTTCTCTGGTGGAGGAAGAAAGGTTGAGATTTGATTTTACTTATCCTTTTCCTGTAGAGAAAGATAAGCTAAGGGAAATATCTCTTTTAATTAATCAAAAGATAAGAGATGATGTTTTAATTAAGACCGAGGAGATGAGCCTTCAGGAGGCACGCAGGAGAGGGGCTACAGCACTTTTCGAGGAAAAATATGAGGAAAAAGTTAGAGTGGTTAGTATAGGGAATTTTAGTATGGAGGTGTGTGGAGGAACTCATCTTTCTCGCACAGGAGAAATGGGTACTTTTCAAATTGTTTCTGAAAGTGGAGTTTCTGCAGGAGTGCGTAGAATTGAAGCTCTTTGTGGAGAAAAGGCTCTTTTGTGGTTAATGGATAGAAAGCAGAAGGTGGAAGAGATAATGCAGCTTCTCTCTGCAAAAGAGGGAGAAATTGTTGATAAAATAAAAAATATGAATAGGGAAGTTTCTATTTTGAGGAAAAAAATAGAAGAGGTTCAAAAAGAGCTTCTTGAAGAAAAGCTTAAAACTGTTGCTGAGAGGGTCTGTGAGATTAAGGGTGTTAAAGTTTGTGCAGAGGAGATTAAAGGTGTATCCTCTTCCCTCTTGCGTCAGGCTGCTGAGAATCTAAGAAATAAGTTGAAAGAAGCTGTGGTTGTTCTTTCCTGCTCTGATGAAAAGAAGGCTTTTATTGTGATTGCCTCCTCCAGGAAAGATTTACCAGCGAATTATTTAATAAAAAAACTTTCCTATCTCACCGGAGGAAGTGGAGGAGGGAGATGGGATTTTGCTCAAGGAGGCACATCTCACCCTGAGAAGATTAAAGAGGCGCTTCAGAAATTTCCCGAAATTGTCAGAGAAGCGATAAATAAAAAAATTTTTTAGCCTTTGTCCTGTATCGGTAACGACTGGATGATACTGTAGATATCTGAAGCTGACGGAGGGATTCGAACCCCCAACCTGCTGATTACAAATCAGCTGCTCTACCGTTGAGCTACGTCAGCATGAAATATAGTTTAATTATTTTTGAAGGCTTGTCCAGAGATTATTTTTTCTCTGGTAAGGCGAGAAAGGTTCTCCATACAGTTTTATCCTTTTTATCCTCAAGTTTTATTCCTACCTCCTGTAACTTCTCACGAATTAAATCTGCCAGGTCCCATCTTTTTTCTCTACGAAGGATATTCCTTACATCTATTAAGATTTGTATAAGTTTGTCGGTTTTAGTTTCCAGTTTATTTCCCTCTTTCTGGAAAAGACCCAGTATTTTCCCTGCTTTCCTTATCTGATGTGCTATATAGTAAAGTGTAGTTTTGGAGGAATCATCCAGAGGATTTTCCATAATACTATTAGCTTCCTTTACCAGTTCAAATATAGCAGCAAAAGCAGATGGAGTATTAAAATCATCATCCATAGAGTCAAAGAATTTGTCAGAGAGTCTCTTTACTCCTGGAGAGATATTTTTTAATGTGAACTTTTTATCTTCTTCCACGATGGCTTCTTCTATTCTTTCCAGAACGTTATATATCCTCTCAAGAGAGGATGTTGCCTCATTTAAGCCTTCTTCACTGTAGTTAAGCGGACTTCTGTAGTGAACAGAAAGAAGGTAATACCTTACAACCTCACCCCCGTATTTTTCCAGAGCTTCAGATAGGGTGACGAAATTCCCGGCAGATTTTGCCATCTTTTGTTCGTTTATAGTGACAAGACCGTTATGGACCCAGAAACGAGCAAATTTTTTTCCTGTTGCTGCTTCTGATTGAGCTATCTCATTTTCGTGATGAGGGAAAATAAGGTCTTTACCTCCTCCATGCAAGTCTATGCTTTCTCCCAGATACCTCATAGCCATAGCTGAGCATTCAATGTGCCATCCCGGTCTTCCTCTTCCCCAGGGGCTGTCCCATGAGGGTTCCCCTTCTTTTGCTTTCTTCCATAGAGCAAAATCAAAGGGATTTTCTTTTTTCTCATCTACATCTATTCTTACCCCCGCAAGGAGCTCCGTAAGGGATTGCCCTGATAGCTTACCGTAGTCCGGAAATTTTTTCACCCTAAAAAACACATCACCATCTTTTTCATAAGCTATGCCTTTTTCTTCCAGTTTTTTTATAAGCTCAATAATTTCCCTTATGTGTTCTGTAGCCCGGGGATAAAAACTTGCTCTTTTAACACCTAATTTTTCCATTTGCTCAAAATACTCACCAATAAATCTTTCAGCGAGGTTAAATATAGTTGTATTGAGTTCTCTTGCTCTTTTTATCATTTTATCATCTACATCAGTAAAATTGGTAACATAGGTAACTTTGTATCCTTTGTACTCAAGATATCTGAATATTGTGTCAAATACAACCGCTGCCCGGGCATGTCCGAGATGTAGTTTATCATAAAGAGTTACACCACATACATACATTCTTACCTGCTTGTCCTTAAGAGGAGAAAACTCCTCTTTTTTTCTTGTTAGAGTATTATATATTCTTAGTCCCATTTTCTACCTCAATAGTGGCAATGGATAAACAGGCTATGCCCTTTTTTTCTCCAAGAAAACCTAATCCCTCGGGACTTGTTGCTTTTATTCCTACCTGGTCTTTTCTTATTTTAAGGGTTCTGGCAATGCTATCTTTTATTTGAGGGATATAGGCACTTAGTACAGGTTCCTGAGCTATAATAGTAGAATCCACATTAACTATTATAAATTTTTTATCTGTTAAAATTTTAAGAATTTTTTTTAAAAGATTCAAGCTACATATCCCCTTATACTCTGGATCGCTGTCAGGGAAGTGATAACCAAGATCTCTTTCTCCACAGGCTCCTAAAAGAGAGTCTGCTATGCTGTGAGAAAGAACGTCAGCGTCAGAATGACCTGCGAGTCCAAGCTTATAGGGTATAGTTATACCCCCTAAGATTAGCTTTCTTCCCGGGACAAGAGGATGTACGTCGTATCCTATGCCTGTTCTCATATCTTTTTTTGTTCTTCTTTCAATAGCATCTCTGCCAGTTTAAAATCAAAGCATGTGGTTATTTTTATATTTTTTTCTTCTCCAGGGATTATATATACCTTTTCTCCTAATTTTTCTAAAATTCCAGCATCATCACTCTGTTTTAAGTTACTTGATCTTGCCATTTTGTGAGCGTTTTTTATCAGTTCGTACTTAAATCCCTGAGGGGTCTGGATAAGATAAAGTTTTTCCCGGGACAGAGTTTTTAAGACAAGGTTTCCTTTACTCTTTTCCTTGATAGTTTCCTTAATAGGTACTCCCGGGACAACTGCTCCATATATCTTTGTTTGTTGAATAACTGATGTAATAAGAGAGGTGGAAACAAGAGGTCTCACTCCATCATGAATAAGCACTATATAGGTATCCTCATCTACAGCACAAAGACCTTCGTACACAGAATCCGTTCTTTCTTTTCCTCCCTCCACAATTGTCTTTAGTTTTCTGTATTTTGATAGTGAGAGTTTTTCCTCTGCCTGTTTTTTCATCCCCTCAGGAACTACGAGGATAATAAAATTTATCAGATGACATGCTTCAAACCTGTCCAGGGTCCACTCAACAATAGGCTTCCCTGCTATAGGACAGAATTGCTTGGGCTGGGCGTTTCCGAATCTTATTCCTCTCCCTCCGGCGGCTATCACCACCCCTATCTTCACTTGTTCTTACTCCGGAACTTTCTTTTTTCCTTCTCACTTTCTTCCTTTACCTCTGTAAAAATCATCTTGCCAGTTGTAGTCTGGAGAACAGATGTAACTGTTACCTCCGTCTCTTTCCCTATATACTTTTTGCCACCTTCCACTACGACCATTGTTCCATCCTCAAGGTAGGCTACCCCTTGATTCGGGTTTTCTCCTTCTTTAATAATATTTATTCTTAAAGATTCTCCCGGGAGAAGAATTGGTTTTAGAGCTGTAGCAAGTTCATTTATATTTAACACTTTTATGTTTTGTATCTTGGCTACTTTCTTAAGATTATAGTCATTGGTGACAATTTTAGCGTCCATTGTTTTTGCAAGGCGGATTAGTTTGCTATCAACCTCGGGAACTTCAGGAAAATCGGTATCAACTATCTCTACAGGGATAAACTCTTGATTTTGAAGTTTGTTTATTATGTCAAGCCCCCTTTTTCCTCGGGCTCTTTTTGTTGAAGAAGGCGAATCTGCAATTTGTTGCACTTCAGCGAGAACAAATTGAGGTATAATTAAGACTCCCTCTATGAAATCTGTCTCACAAATCTCGGCTATTCTACCGTCAATTATTACCGAAGTATCAAGTATTTTATATCCCCCTTCATGGATTTGTGTTTTTTTACCGGTAAGATGAGAGACAAAACCAAATATATCTTCATCTCTCTTTAATCCAACAGTTAGCCCAACAGAAGCACAAACCAGGTTCGCTCCAAGTAGAATCCAGGGCGAAAATCCCTTTAAATCGGTAATAAGCAAAAGTGGATAGGCTACAAGGTTTGCTATTACAAGTCCTATTGCCAGCCCTATAACACCACTGACCAATTTACTTATGGATACTTTTGATAATCCTCTTTCCGCAATAACGACTATGGTAGCTATCCATCCTCCAACAAGTGTATAAATCCAGGGATTTTTCCCCAGATCAACAGCTACACCATAGCAAACGGTAGCTACCAGAATTACAAATAACATACGCAGTCTTATTTGTTCAAAAACCATTGATTATTTTCCTCCTATAGTGTTAAAATTTAGTATCTTTGAACGAGAGCTTTGTTTTTGATTCTCTCAAGTTCTACTTTAATAGTTTGAGCTCTTTTATCTCCTACTTCATTAATTTCTGTTAATTCCAGGGGGGTAGCCTTCATAATATTATAAAGACTGCCAAAATAGTTAACGACATTGTCTATTACTATCTTGGGAAGGCGTGGTATTTTAGATAACACCCTGTATCCCTTAGGGAAAACAGTAAGGTCAAGACTCTCCGGTCTTGGTTCATACCCTAAACTTTCTATAATTGTGCTTGTTTCAAGAAGTTTATTTAAATCAAGTAAGTCCAGTTTTTCAATAGTTTTCTTGAAATCATCCTTTACATAATCCTTTATTATCTGTTCTGTTTCCTCAACACAATTCCCGAGTATTTCTTTAAATTGAATTTCTACCAGTCTTGCCTCCTCTCCCAGCTCTATGAGGTATCTTTCTACCTCCTCTTTAATTCTCTTTATAACTTCACCTTTTTGAACAACATTTACCACATGAGATAGTCTAACCTCATTTTTAAATTCCATCATGTCCAGCTCAACAAGAGCCGCATTAAAGGCTATTCTATATTTTTCCATAGTTTGCAGAGCCTGGGTTGATCTTCTAAGCAGCTCTGAGATAGGTTTTAATACATATTTGCTCTCTCCTTGATAAAGTGTTATTATACTTCTTGTTTCAGATATAGCAATTACAGGACAGCCTGTTTGTTTGGCCATTCTATCTGCACTTCTGTGTCTTGTTCCTCTTTCTTCTGTAGGGATTAGGTAATCAGGAATAAGCTGGGTGTTGGCATAAAGTATCTTTTTTGTATCACGAGACAGAATTATAGCCCCATCCATTTTAGCAAGCTCAGCAAGGGCTGTGGGAGTAAGAGGGCAGTTTACCTGGAATCCTCCATCAATTAGACTTAATACCTTTTCATTATCGCCAATGACAATTAACCCTCCTGTTCCCCTCTGAAGTATTATTTCCAATCCCTCTCTTAGATCGGTTCCAGGAGATACAAGTTTTAATAACTTCAGGAATTCTTCACTAAGTTCCTTGTCAACAGCCAATTATTCCTCCCTTAGTCCTTCCTGAATAGCCTTTTCAATATTTTTGACTCCCACAAATTCTATCCCGTCTACTTTTTTTGCTTCACTTTGTCCCAGAAAAGGACCTATGCACCTTTTAAAACCCAGTTTTTTTGCTTCCCGAAGTCTTTGCTCTATAAATCCTACAGGTCTTATTTCACCAGTTAAGCCTATTTCTCCAACTGCAACAGTTTTTGATTTTACAGGTTTATTTTTAGCGCTGGAGGCGATAGAGAAGGCGATAGCCATATCGCATGCTGGCTCTTCTACTTTTAACCCCCCTGCAACGTTTACATACACATCTTTTTGATAAAAATTAAATCCTCTTCTTTCCAGGACTGCAAGAAGCACGCATAGCCTGTTGTAGTCAACTCCCTGAGTTATCCTTCTTGGAACGGCAAGATAGGACCTGTTCACCAACGACTGAATTTCTATTAAAAAAACCCTGCTGCCCTCAACAGCAGGTACCACTGCCGTTCCAGGGACTTTGTTTTCTAAAAATGAGTTTGTAACAAAGAGGCTGGAGGAATCCACTACCTCCACAAGCCCCCTTTGGGTCATTTTAAATATTCCTATCTCTGATGTAGGACCAAACCTGTTTTTTATAGCTCTTAAAATTCGGTACTGATAGTCTTTGCTACTTTCAAAATAAAGAACAGTGTCTACCATATGCTCCATAATCCTTGGTCCAGCTATAGAACCATCTTTGGTCACATGACCTACAAGAAATATAACAATTCCCTTTTCTTTACCGATTCTTATAAGAGAGGAAGTACATTCCTTTACCTGAGAGATACTGCCAGGTGGAGAACCAAGACTATCCAGGTATACTGTTTGAATGGAGTCAATCACAACAACCTTTGGTTTGAGTTTTTCAATTTGCTCCTGGATAATATCAAGGTTATTTTCAGCCATAATGTATAAAAATGGCGATTTTACTCCAAGTCTGGTTGCTCTTATTTGAGTTTGCTGCAGGGATTCCTCACCTGACACATACAGAACGGAAGATTCCTTTGAGGATAATCTCTCTGCTACTTTTATAAGCAGGGTTGATTTACCTATCCCTGGTTCTCCTCCTACTAAAATTAAAGAGCCAGGTACAATTCCTCCCCCCAGCATTCTATCAAATTCCTCTATCTTGCTTGAGTATCTTTTTTCTTGAAAGGGAAGAATCTCGTTTATTGGCTTAGGAGGAGAAACCTGACCTAAAGAAAAAGTTGGTGTTGACGATTCCTTTTCTTCTATCATGCTATCCCATTCACCACACTCAGGACACCTTCCTGTCCATTTTAAAGCTGTATATCCACATACTTTACAAACAAACCTGCTTTTTTTAGCCAATCCCTTTCCCTCTCATTAATTTTATGCTTTTTAAAGCTTTACCTGTGCCAATAGCTACGCAGGATATAGGATCTTCAGCTAACATTGCAGGGA
>JAGGZA010000053.1 GCA_021162265.1 Candidatus Aerophobota bacterium
CATAATTGCAATTTCCTGTATAATTTTGTACAGGAAGTTGCAATTATGGATACATTACAGATTTTTAGAATACTGGAAGATACAGATAAAAATATCTTTACTACCCAGGACCTCAAAAAAATTCTGGAGGTGCAAAATACAAACACACTTTACAAAACGGTGGAAAGGTTAATCAGGAAGAATATTTTAGTAAGAATAACAAAGGGAATATATTTTGTTTCAACCAAAACGCCAGATGAATTTGAAATTGCAACCTTCCTGAAAAGACCATCTTACGTTTCCCTTGAAAGTGCTTTGAATTTCTATGGAATCCTGATTCAGAGCCCATATCAGATTATATCTGTTACTCCAAAAAGAGGTGGGGAGATAATTTTTAAAGACAAGGAGTTTCTCTTCTATCACATCTTACCAGAATACTTCTGGGGTTACAAAAAAATGAACAATTTTCTAATTGCTGAGCCGGAAAAAGCAATAATTGATGAAATTTACTTTGAAAGTAAAGGAAGAGAGACAATTGACTTTAAAGAATGCGACTTGTCTTCTATAAACAGGAAAAAACTTAAAGAATATGCAAAAAAAGTAGATTGGCTTCCTTTTCATAAACTTTTCAGGAAGATTTTTTATGATTACTGAGCAGCAAGTTCTAAGCTTGAGTAGACATTTTAATATCGATCGGTTTACTATCCTGAGAGAATACATCCAGGTAGTATTTTTAGCCAATCTTTATAATTTGAAAGAAAGTGAAGCCATCTATTTTAAAAGTGGAACAGCTTTAAGACTTTTGTTTGGATCTTTCCGTTTCTCTGAGGACCTGGACTTTACTTCATTATTGAATGAAAAAGATATCAAAATTTTGCTCAGGAAAGTTGTGAAAAGAGTCCATCTTGAAGTCTCAGGAGTAAGAATTAATTCCTTTGAGACAAAGGATACCTCCATTACTGCTCGATTAAATTATCCATACCCGGGTCTTAAGTTTCCATTAACGGTACATCTTGAGTTTTCTACAAGAGAAAAGCCAAGAACAAAAAAGTTTTCACCTCTGGCAACTCTATATCCAGTTTCTCCGTATCCTGTAGTGATTCATCTTTCCTTAACCGAAATTTTAGCTGAGAAAGTAAGAGCTTTAATGATAAGAGGGAAGCCTTGCGTGAGCACAGACCTTCCAACAGGGGTTCCTTCTGTAAATCAGAATGGAAAGACAGGAATTATTGTCCCGCAGGAGACCGGATGCTTTAGCAAAAGCTATAAACATCTTCCTTGAAAATCCTTCCTTAAGGAAAAAATACGGAAGCTATGCAAAAAAGAGGGTGAAAGAGGAGTTTACAAGAGAGGTTATGGTAAAAAAATTGCTTGATGTTTATAAAAACTTAATGTAAATTAAAATTTTAACCAGGTTATTTTTACAAAATGTTGACAAATAACCTGGTTATTATACAATTTAACTGAAATGTTATATCCTCGTTTATTAGAAAGAGAAATTTTAAGGTATCTTTCCGAAAAAGAGGCTCTTATCATTTTAGGGGCAAGGCAGGTAGGGAAAACCTCTTTGATGCTTCGCATAAAGTCAAAAATTGAAAAAGAGGTTCCCTGTTTTTACTTTGACCTGGAAAAGCCTCAGGATTTGGAAAAAATTGAGGCTGGTTGTGAGGAATTTCTTCAATTTCTGGAAATTCAAGGAGCAAGTAGAAAAAAAAGAAACGTAGTTTTTATTGATGAGATACATTATCTTTCGGAGCCAGCTAAGTTCATCAAACTTATGGTGGATCATTACTCTTCCCGGGTTAAATTAATCGTAAGCGGGTCATCAAGCCTTGAGATAAAAAAGAAATTTAAAGAGAGCATGGTGGGGAGGAAATTCATCTTTCATCTTTATCCGTTAAATTTCTATGAATTTTTGATTTTCAAAGAAAGGAAAGACCTGGCAAAGCTTCTTCCTCAACGCTCTTTTCTGGATTTTTCGGGAGAAGATAAAACTCGCTTTTTTCTGGAGGAGTACAAAAGGTATTTCCTTGAGTTTGTCATTTTTGGAGGCTATCCTCGTGTGGCTATTTCTAAGGATCTGGAACTGAAGAAAAAAGTTTTAGAGGAAATAACAGCTTCCTACATATTAAAAGATATTCGCAGTCTTTTTCAAATAGAAGATGTGGCAAAATTTAACAGGTTAGTTAAATTATTAGCCATTAATTCAGGAAACCTTCTTAACATTAATTCCTTATCTTCCGCTGCGGGAATACCTCGATACTTAATCTCCCAATATGTAACGGTTCTGGAGAACACTTACCTTATAGAGCTTTTACCTCCCTATTTTACTAACAAAAAAAAGGAGGTGGTTAAAACTCATAAAGTATATTTTTTAGACAATGGTTTGCGCAATTACCTGACAGGGAGTAATTTCTATTTTACAGAGGAAAGAGAGGATATTGGTGCTTTACTGGAGGCTACTGTATTTTCTGGTTTAAAGAAAAAAAGAGGAGGGATGAAATTACACTTCTGGCGCACCCAAAACAAGGCTGAGGTGGATTTTATACTGGAACACTCCGGAAAGCTTTACCCTGTTGAGGTAAGTAGAACTGGAAAACCATCTCGTGCTCTTTATACCTTTATGGATTATTACAAAGTGCAGAGAGGCTATGTAGCATATGGGGGTAATTTCTCTGAGAAAGGGAGAATTTGCTTTGTGCCTTTATGGTGGTTAGGATAAGACCTGAAGGCAGATGTAATTATTGAGATTTACAGATTTACAGGTAGATACTAAGAATAAAATAAGTTTCCCTTCTTTGCAAGTTGACCATAGATGATAAGAGCATATAATGCATATGATAAGAAAAGTTAAAATTTCTAAACCGAGTGTTTAGAGAGAGTTTAAAAATAAAAGTAGAAAAAGTAACAATGCAGTTAGAAGAGAAAAGCTCAAGATATTAGCTCGTGAATTTAATCTCTCCAGGGAAGCTTTGATAGGGAAGGTTAAAAATCTTCCTGGAGAAAAAATTGAGAGAGATAAGGACAGAGATTTTTA
>JAGGZA010000027.1 GCA_021162265.1 Candidatus Aerophobota bacterium
AACAAAGAGAAGATAGGATTATGCCAGTTACCTTTGAACTTTTAAGTGCGGGAAGGAAGCTTGCCGATGACCTGGGAGAGAGTTTATCGGTAATCCTATTAGATAAGGTGGAGGATAAGGTAAGGATACTTAAAAATTATCCTGTTGACAGGATATACCTTGTAAGACATTCTCTCCTTGGTGAATACAGGACAAACCTTTATGCAAAAGTTTTAACCTCTCTTATTGAAAAATTTAAACCAGAGATTATCCTCATGGGAGCTACAAGTATAGGAAGGGACCTTGCTCCCAGAGTTGCCTCTCGCATTAAGACAGGTCTCACCGCAAACTGCACTTCCCTTAAAGTAGATAAAGAGAAAAGATGCCTTGTTCAAATCTGTCCTGCCTTTGGTGGAAACATAATGGCAAGTATTATAACCCCTTACACAAGACCCCAGATGGCAACAGTAAGGCCTAAGGTAATGGAGAAGATGCTTCCCTCTTCCTCCTCAAAAACCCAGGTTATTGAAGTTAAACCTGATTTAAGTGGTGAGGATGAGCTTGTGAAGATAGTTGACAGAATAAGAGAGGAGGCAGGGGTTGAGGATCTGCAGGAAGCTGAAGTTATAGTCTCAGGGGGAAGAGGTCTTGGCAAACCTGAGAACTTTTCTCTTATAAGAAAACTCGCAGAACTTTTAGGTGGTGCAGTAGGAGCATCTCGTGCTGTTGTTGATGCAGGGTGGATTCCCTCCTATCATCAGGTTGGACAGACCGGGAAAACTGTTCAGCCAAAACTTTATATTGCCTGTGGTATATCAGGTGCTATCCAGCACCAGGTAGGAATGAGAAACTCAGAGGTTATAATAGCAATAAATAAGGACCCGGAAGCTCCCATTTTCAATATAGCAACCTATGGTATAGTTGAGGATCTGCACAGGTTTTTGCCAGCCTTAATAGATAAGCTGGAGAAACTCTCCTCTGGAAAGGGATAAAAGTAGGAAATGCCATTTATAGCTGACCTTCATATTCATTCAAAGTACAGCAGGGCGACCTCCAGGGATATGGATATTCCCAATCTCGATAGGGCTGCTCAAATGAAAGGGTTAGACCTTTTGGGAACTGGAGACTTTACCCATCCTCTCTGGAGAGCTTATCTTAAAAAGAATCTTTCTCCAGTTGCTCCAGGAATATTTAAATATAAAAAGACCCTTTTTATGTTGAGTTGTGAGGTTAGCAACGTTTTTTATAAAAAGGGAAAACTTAGAAAAATTCACAACATTGTTTTTGCAAGAGACTTTAACATAGCAGAAAAGATAAGTAACAGGCTTGAAAGATTTGGAGACCTTTACTCTGATGGTCGTCCTACCTTAAAATTAGAGGCTAAAGAGCTTGTGAAGATTTTGTTAGATGTGGATGAGGAGATCATTATAATTCCTGCTCATGTGTGGACTCCCTGGTTTTCCCTATTTGGATCTAATTCTGGTTTTGATTCAGTTGAAGAGTGCTTTGAAGAAATGACAGAGTACGTGTATGCACTTGAGACAGGTTTAAGCAGTGATCCAGCCATGAACTGGCAGATTTCATCTCTTGACAGATTTACCCTTGTCTCTAATTCTGATGCCCATTCTCCTGGCAATCTGGGAAGAGAAGCCAACGTTTTTTTAAAACCCGTTGATTACAATGTTATAAAAAAGGTCTTAAAGGAGAAGGATAGAAATATTTTTCTTTATACAGTTGAATTTTTTCCTCAGGAGGGTAAGTATCACTGGGACGGTCACAGGAAATGTGGTGTCTCTCTTTCCCCTGTTCAGGCTATTAAAAATGGGAATATTTGTCCCAGGTGTGGAAAGAAGTTAACGCTGGGTGTGATGCATAGAGTGAAGATGTTGGCCGATCGCGAGGAAGGCTTTGTCCCTCCCCAAAGCATACCTTTTAAAAGAGTTGTTCCTCTTAGGGAAATAATTGCTGAATCATTGCAGCAGGGAGTTGCAACTAAACTGGTGGATGAAACTTATACCAAAATTGTCAGTCAATTTGGAGGGGAGATGAAAGTTTTGCTGGATGTTTCTCTTGAGGAGCTGTCAGGGTTTATTCCTCTCAGGATAGCAGAAGGGATAAAAAGGGTGAGAGAAGGTAAGGTGAAAATTAGCTGTGGCTATGATGGAGTATATGGCAAGGTAAGGATATTTGACGAACAGGAACGAGACAATGAAAGTGGCGAACAATTAAGCCTTTTTTAATTTCTTAAAGGTATATTATTTTAAATTAAATATTATAAATTTAAAAAAGGAGGAGAGCTTTCTCCTCCTTTTTATATGCCGAAATGTTGACATAAGCTTATAAAGTTATATTATTTAAAGGAAATGAGGAGTAAAAGGTGAGACTTTCGCATTATTTATTTTTTACAAGTAAACAGGTTCCTGCTGAGGCAGAGTTGATTAGTCATCAGTTGATGTTGAGAGCCGGGTTGATAAAACAGGTGGCATCCGGTCTTTACTCTTTTCTTCCTTTAGGATACCGTATCTTGGATAAGGTTGTCTCCATAGTAAGAGAGGAAATGGATAAGGCTGGGGCACAGCAGCTTCTTTTGCCTTTTGTTCAACCAGCTGATCTCTGGAAGAAAAGTGGCAGATGGGATGAGTATGGGGAAGAACTATTACGTTTTCAAGATCGCAAGGGTAGTTGGTTTGTTCTTTCGCCGACACACGAGGAGCTTATTACCGATTTAGCAGCAGAAATATTAACTTCTTATAAGAAGTTGCCGGTTACCGTTTATCAGATTCAAATAAAGTTTAGAGATGAGATTCGTCCCAGGGGAGGTGTGATACGAGCAAGGGAGTTCCTGATGAAAGATGCTTATAGCTTTTGTGAAGATGAAGAACAAATGAAAGATATCTACGAAAGGATGAGATCGGCTTATGAGAGAGTATTTTCACGATGCGGTCTGGACTGTAAAGTAGTTGAGGCAGAGAGTGGTCCTATAGGAGGGGATATATCTCATGAATTTATAGCACTTTCGCCTGCAGGAGAGGATAAGGTAGTGGAGTGCAATAGTTGTGGGTATTCAGCAAAACTTGAAAGAGCAACCTCTATTCCGTCTCAGCAAGTGGATAAAGAGGATGAAAAACAGCTTGAGGAAATTGAAACTCCGGGAGTGAAGAGTATAGAAAGTTTAAGCAGTTTTCTTGCTCTTCCTATGAGAAAGCTTTTGAAGACAATTATTTATCAAACAGAAAAGGGATATGTTGGAGTTGTATTAAGAGGTGATTATGACATAAATGAGGAAAAGCTCAAGAAGTTGCTTAAGGCAAAGGAGATTCATCTTGCATCAGAGGAAGAGGTACGCGAGGAATTAGGAATGGAAGTAGGTTTTGTGGGTCCTGTAGAGGCTAACAACAAGTTACTTTTTGTGGTAGATGAGACTGTAATGCAGGGGAAAAATTTTGTAGCCGGGGCTAATAAAAAGGATACGCATTTTGTTAATGTCAATCCAGGGAGAGATTTTTCTCCTTATCTTGTGGGAGACATAAGGTTTGTTTCAGAAGGGGACAAATGTCCCCTTTGCGGTTCTCTTCTCCAGGTAAAAAGAGGACTTGAGGTTGGGCATCTTTTCAATCTTGGATACAGGTATTCTTCTAAGTTAGGAGCTTCTTTTCTCGATAAAATGGGGAATAAGCGCCCTATATTAATGGGATGTTATGGTATTGGTGTGTCCCGAATTCCTGCAGCTATTGTGGAACAAAATCATGACGATGAAGGGATTATCTGGCCGATGGAGGTCGCTCCATTTAAAGCAGTCATAATTCCTACATCAAATGAGACTTTTAATTTTTCTCAGCAGCTTTATTTAAAGCTGAGGGATGTTTCAGAGGAGATATTATGGGATGATAGAGATATATCAGCAGGAGTAAAATTTAAAGATTCTGATCTTATTGGTATTCCTTTAAAGATAATTGTTGGCAATACTTTTTTAAAAGAAGGAAAGATAGAAATTAAAAAGAGGAAAGATGGGCAACTTATAAAGGTAAGCAAAGAAAAAATTGTTGGGAAATTGATGGAGTTAATGCAGTATGGATAAGAGAGAGTTATTTTCAGTTCTTGAGTCTATCCGGCGCGAAAGAGGAATTCCTCAGGAAAGCTTACTTGAGGGTATCAAGGAAGCTCTCTATTTTGCTTATAAGAAAAAATATGGTCGTCCTCCTCGAGACCTATGGATGGTTCTGGATGAAGATAAGGGAGAATTTAAGGTTTTTGTGAAGAAGTTAGTTGTGGATAGAGTTAGAAATAAAGCCGTAGAAATTTCTCTTGAAGAGGCTAAAAATATAAATTCTGAGATTAAAGTTGGGGAAGAGGTTGAACTTGAAGTTAATCCCCTTGATTTTAGTCGAATAGCTGCCAGTACTGGAAAGCACGTTATGATGCAGCAAATTGTAGAGAAAGAGAAGGATAGAATTTATGAAGAGTTCAAGAAGAAAGAGGGGGAGCTTATAAGTGGCACGGTCAGGTATAAAACTGACCGCTTTATCTTAATTGATCTTGGTAAGGTGGAGGGTATTTTACCGGAGAGGGAAAGCTTACCAAGAAGATCTTATAAGCAGGGAGAAAGAGTTCTTGCTTATGTTATGCAGGTTAAAAGAGAACCCAGAGGACCTCATATTCTTCTGTCTCAGACTCATCCAAATTTTTTGCGCAGACTTTTTGAAAGAGAGGTTCCTGAGATTGGAGAAGGTATAGTTAAAATAAGGCAGATTAAAAGAGATGCAGGAAGAAGAGCCAAGGTTGTGGTAGAATCTCAGGATGATAAGGTTGATCCTGTTGGAGCATGCGTGGGTCTACGTGGCTCAAGAATAAAGGCTATTTTAAAGGAGATGGGTTCTGAGAGAATAGATATAATTAAATACAGTCCTGACATTGCTGAGTTTATTAAAAATGCTCTAAAGCCAGCAGAAATTCAGGAAGTCAAAGTAGATTCAAGAAAGAAAGAGGCAAAGGTTATAGTTGGAGATGACCAGCTCTCTCTTGCAATTGGAGCCAATGGAGAAAATGTAAAATTAGCAGCAAAGCTTACTGGGTGGCAAATAGACATTCGCTCTCTTGGACAGATAGAAAAGGAAGCACATCTTCTACAGGACCTCCCCGGGGTAGGAGAAAAAATACTTGCCTCTTTGAGAAAACACGGTTTTCTAACTTTGAAAGACATAGTAAGAGGCGGTTTGGAGAAACTTTCACAGGTAGAGGGAATCGGTCCAAAAATGGCGGAGAGGATTTTAAAAAGAGCCCAGGAAAAACTGGATTAGTTAAGGAGGATGTAATTTGCGAGTTTATGAGCTGGCAAGGAAGTTAAAGGTTCCAACTAAGAAGTTGTTAAATATTTTATCTGAGTGGGGGATAGAAGGAAAGACCAATTTAAGTGGCTTAACCTCTCAGGAGATTAAAGAGATCGAGGAGATTCTTAAGGAAAGGTCTTTAGAGGAAAAACCTGCAGGGAAAGTTTTACCTGCGAGAGATCCCATTGTCACTTTCCTGGGACATGTAGATCATGGCAAAACTTCTCTTCTGGATGCTATTCGTAATACTCAGGTAGCTCGGAGTGAGGTAGGAGGTATTACCCAAAAAATCGGGGCTTCAGAAATATACTTTCAGGGAAGAAGAATAGTTTTTATCGACACACCGGGGCACGAAGCATTTACTGCCATGAGGGCACAGGGAGCCCGAGTCACAGATATCGCTGTTTTAGTTATAGCTGCTGATGATGGAGTTATGCCTCAAACCGAAGAAGCCATAAGCCATGCTCGAGCAGCAAATGTTCCTATTCTGGTAGCAATAAATAAAATAGATAAGGAAAACGCTAATCCGGAGAGAGTTAGAAGACAACTCACCAAGTATGATCTGACTCCCGAAGAGTGGGGAGGAGAGACTATATGTGTTGAGGTTTCTGCTTTAAAGAAAAAGGGGTTAGACGAGCTTTTGGAGATGATACTTTTGCAGGCAGAGATAATGGAGTTAACAGCAGATCCGGATGGAAAACTTGAGGCAGTGGTTGTGGAAAGTGAAGTACATCGAAAAAAAGGACCCTGTTCTACTCTGATAGTTAAGCAGGGAACTTTAAGGGAAGGCGATGTGATTATAGGAGGAGAGGTTTATGGCAGGGTAAGGGCTCTTATAAACTGGAGAGGAAAAAGGTTAAAGGAAGCTGGTCCTTCCACTCCTGTGCAGGTGTTGGGTCTTTCTGATGTGGCTTTGCCTGGTCAGATTTTTACCAGAGCAGATAGTGAGAAAGTAGCAAGACGTATGGCAGAAGAAACAAAGGAAAAATTAAGGTCTCAGAGTATGCGCAAGAGGGAAAAGGTAACACTTGAAAGTATATTTAGCTCTCCTAAAAAAGAAGTTAAAACTCTTAATATAGTTTTCAGAGCCGATACACAGGGAAGTTTAAGAGCTATTGCCGATGTTTTGAGTAATATGGGAGATGAAGAGGTGAAGGTGGAGATAATATCTCAAGGAATTGGGGAGGTGAAAAAATCAGATATATTGCTTGCTTCAAGTTCAAGAGCTATAGTAGTGGGATTTAATGTTGAGGTTAGTCCTGAGATTAGGTCTCTTGCCAGCCAGGAAAAAGTTGAAATAAGAGAGTATCAGATAATATATGATATCATTAAGGATATTAAACTGGCTCTCAAGGGGATGTTGGAGCCTGTTTATACTGAGCAATTAATAGCAAAGGCTGAGGTCAGGAACACATTCAGGATTACTCATGTGGGGTTAATAGCTGGCTGCTATGTGACTCAGGGAAAGGTGGTCAAAGGAGCTATGGTGAGAGTAGTCAGACAGGGAGAATCTGTAGGAAAGGGAGAAATTGTTAGCCTTAAAAGGTTTGATCGAGATGTCAACGAAGTTTCTGCTGGTCTTGAATGCGGGATTAAGATAGAAGGTGTTGATGATATACGAAAGGAAGACTTGATAGAAGTTTATGAGCAGAAAAGAATAAGGTAATGTTTTATTATTTAATTTTGTAAATGGTTGTTGGCACTTTAGAACTTCAAATTCGTTTGCTATATTCAAATTCTTTAAAAGATAAACGTAGAATAGTTAAGAGTTTAATAGCTCGCATAAGGAATAATTTTAATGTTTCTATAGCTGAGGTGGGTGATTATTCTTTGTGGAAAAGAGCA
>JAGGZA010000068.1 GCA_021162265.1 Candidatus Aerophobota bacterium
ATATAGGCTCGAAAAGCATAGGCTTTAAAGTTATGGTATTCAAGACGATTTCCATAAATAACAACCAGCTTTAATTTATATTTTCTGCCAATTTCGGTTATCTTTTGTGCTATATCTCTGGTAATTTTTATCCTTAGATTATTGTCTGGCATTATTACTTCCTGCAAAGGTAATTTATTGCCTGATAATAAGAGAATCCTTCATCGCTTATCTTATTGAAATAGACTCCAAAAATTCTCTGCTCGCGAGAAAAGAGCGGGGTCAGGTTGGAGCATTTGACATTTTTTCCTTCCCTCGGTTGCAAAAAGCAAGGCCTCTGGTATAGTTCAGCTTGAGGCAATGGCTTGTGGGAAACCTTTGTGAGCACAAATCTTTTAACAGGGGTCCCTTCTGTAAATCAGAAAAAACAGGGATTATCGTCCCGCAGGAGACCCGAATGCTTTAGCAAAAGCTATAAACATCTTCCTTGAAAATCCTTCCTTAAGGAAAAAATACGGAAGCTATGCAAAAAAGAGAGTGAAAGAGGAGTTTACAGGGGAGGTTATGGTAAAAAAATTCCTGATGTTTACAGAAACGAAAATGAGGGTTAATCTTGAGAGATCCAGGAAATGAGAACAAATTCGTCCTAATTTCCTTCTTTTGAAGGAGAAAAAAGGAGGCAGATTAAAAAACCTTAATATACATATTGACAGACAGATAAATTTTATGTATCATATATACATAAAATTCTTCGTCAGGAGGGCAAATAATGGGTAAGACAACAGTAGTTATAGATGATAAGTTAATAAATGAAGCCATTAAGGCAACCGGAGCCAGGACAAAGAGGGAAGTTATCGAAAAAGGACTCAGGGAATTAATCAAGGCAAAAAATAGAGAAGCCTTGAGAGAAGAGCTGGGAACATATGAACTTGACCTCAGCCTGCAAGAGCTTAAGAAACTCCGAAATGAGCAATAATTTAGTTTTGATAGATACATCGGTATGGATCTTTGCCTTGAGCAAGAATTTCCTCCCGGAAATAAAGGAGAGGGTGGACTATCTTTTGAGAGAAAATGCAGTTTGTATCTGTGCTATGATTAAGTTAGAGCTCCTGGGAGGTGTCAAAACAAAAAGAGAATTTGAAAGACTTAAAGCAAGGTTATCCTCTCTCTACGAGATTGAGATGAACGAGAAGGTATGGCAGAAAGCAGCTGAGATGGCATTTTCTCTTCGTCGTAACGGAATAACCGTTCCCTGCACGGACATCCTTATAAGTGCGGCTGCTTTATCCAGAGGAGTAGCTATTCTTCACGCTGATGAGCATTTTAACCTGGTGGCAGAGAATTTTAATTTAATTGTAGAAAGTCTTGTTGATCTTGTGAAATAAATCGGCTCCGATCTTATCCTGCCCGAGGGCCCGGGTGCTTTAGCCGGGGCTTAGCTTAGATAAGTAGCATTCGCATGGGTTGCAGCTTACGCCTGAAAGGATCAAAAACTAACCCGAGGATTTCCAGTGTAACCACTCCAAGTAATGCTTCGTTCTCAGCTTCTCCCAGAATTAAGGAGTTTAAAATGGATTTTCCTTTTAAAATAGAGGAGATTATAGCTTTTGTGAAGGAGGCAGGAGATAAAATTTTAGAGATATACAAAAGCAAAGGTGAACCGAAAATCTACAGGAAAAAGGATAACTCTCCTGTTACAGAGGCAGATCTTCTGTCTCAAGAAATTCTTTTAAAGGGACTTAAAAAATATGGCTGGAGAATTTTATCTGAAGAAACAAAGGATGATTTATCCAGGCTTGGAGAGGATAAAATAGGGATAATTGACCCTCTTGATGGAACAAGGGAGTTTTTAGATAGGAAGGAGGAGTTTTCTGTCATGGTAGGACTTGTTCTTAAAGGAGAACCCGTTCTGGGAGTTATTTACAATCCCTGCGAGGAGAAAATTTACTTTGCACAGAAAGATAAGGGAGCATATTTAAAGAAAAAAAGAGAAACTCTTGTAAAACTTGAAGTTTCCTCTATCTCTTCTCTTTCAGAAGCACACCTTCTTGTAACAAGGTCTCACTTTAGTGAACTCGAAAGGGAATTTGTCCAAAATTGCAAAGTAAAAAAAGTAACTCCTATGGGAAGCATAGGCATTAAGTTAGGACAAATTGCCGAGGGAAAAGCGGACTGCTACATTACCACAAGTAATAAAACATCCCAGTGGGATATATGTGCTCCTGAGATTATTTTAAGAGAAGCAGGAGGGAAAGTGACTGACTTAAAAGGGAAAAATTTTGTTTACAATAGAAAAGAGGTGAAAAATCCAGATGGTATTGTTGCAAGTAATGGGAAAATACACAGTCAATTGCTACTTTATTTTCCTTAAAGCCTCCTCATCAAAATAAAGCTTAAGGTGAGGGAAGGGAATTTCTATTTTAGCCTCGTCAAGACGGGTTTTAACCTTCTCTGTTAAATCGTTAAGAAGGGGGATGTAGTTTGTCTTGTAAAACCATACCCTTAAGATTATCTCAATTCCTGAGTCAGCCAGCTTGGTATTTATTACCTGAGGTGCTGGCTCAACCAGCACCAGAGGATGTTCCTGTGCTATTTTTAAAAGCAAATCCTTTGCACGAGGAAGATATTCCTTATAAGCTATGCTAACCTTTACATCCATTCTCCTTATCTGATACCTGGTGATATTGGTTATCTCTGATTTTAAGAGGTTTTCATTGGGTATTCTTATGAAGAGGTTATCAAAGGTCCTCAATTTAACAGAGGTCAAACCTAACTCTGTAACTATCCCCACAGTATCTCCCACCTTAATTACATCGCCGATGCTAAAGGGACGTTCTCCCAGGAGAAAAAGTCCTGAAATAATATTAGAAATAGAGGTTTGAGAAGCAAAGGCAAAGGCAAGACCAACTATTCCTCCTGCTGCCAGAAGCCCCGTAAGGTTAACCCCCATCACACCTAAAACAAAGAACACTGTTATACCTAATATTAAGTAAAAAATGAGACGTCTTACCGTTTGATTTGTCCTGTGGGAAAGCTTTCTGGTTAATACCTTACTTATAAGGCGGGAAAAAAGAATAGCTAAAACAATTCCCACCACTAAATAAAAGATACCCAGAGCTATCTGTGATATAGTCACTGATTTCCCAAGTATGCCTTCCATACCAGACAGCGGATTTTTAATATTCAATCTCGAAAATACTCCTCAGTTTCTTTATAGGAGAAAATATTCTTTGAGTTGCAGGTGAAAAAGCTGCACTTGAATGCATAAAAAGTTTACTTTTTTCTTTCAACTCTGAGAGTGTCCCGGGAACATACTTTGCCTTTGCTCTTCCCTCTTTTGTCAAAGATACCTCAACCACACCTGTTATAAGTTTTTGTTTTAATATGTAAATGTTTAAATACTTCTCGTCAATGATAACTCTTTGGACTCTCACCACACCTTTTGTGGGATTTATTAATTTAAGAGGGATAAAAGGAAAAACACTCTTTTGAGAAAGGTAGTTTAACATCAGGGGAGAAACAAAATAATAGTAAAGAAAACCTGGTGGTGAGGTTACCTGTGCATCCCAGATTTGTTTTAAACTTTTCTCTTCGACTTCTATAATTTCCCAGCTCTCAGAGCCTGATTCAAGCCTCAGGCTGCACTTAAAGGGTATCTGAAGAAAAAAGTTAAACTCCCTTTTAGGATAAATATCCAGTGTCTGCTCAAAACGAACAAAAACAGGTAACTCATATGGTTTGGGAAGTAAGCTGAACTTAAGGTTTTCTCTTTCAACGCTCAGGATATTTAAAAGATTCCACTTCCCCTCCTTTTGCTGGTAAAAGTTTACCCCTTCGGGGAAAGGCTTAAATAAAAAAATGGAATTAAAAATTTTAAATTCCACTCCCTTTTCCGGGATCTCTTTATCTTTTATCCACATCAACTAACCTTCTTTCAAATTTTTTGCATCCTCATTTTAACCGGTACCCGGATATTGTCAATTAAAAAGTAAAAAGCATAGATGCCAGCTAAAAGCAGGTCATTTTTATTTTAATGGTTTGAAATTTTGACTTTACATAAAGACAAAAGGTAATATAATTTCCTAAATTAAGGAGAGGTAAAAAATTGAATAAAGAAGAGATAATTAAAAAGATAAAAGAGTTAAAAAGGAGAAAGGGTGCTGTCATCCTGGTTCATAATTATCAAAGAGGTGAGGTGCAGGATATAGCTGATTTTATTGGTGATTCACTTGAGTTAAGTAAAATAGCACAAAAGATGGATTGCAGGATAATTGTCTTTTGCGGTGTTAGATTTATGGCAGAAACTGCTAAAATTCTCTCTCCCGGGAAAAAGGTACTTCTTACCCGCAAAGAAGCAGGATGCCCCATGGCTGATATGATTACAAAGGATGCTTTAAAGAAGCTCAAAGAAAAATATCCCGGGACAAAGGTTGTATCTTATGTTAATACAAATGCAGATGTTAAGGCAGAAAGTGATGTTTGCTGTACATCAGCAAATGCTGTAGAGGTTGTAAGGAATATGGAGACAGAAAAAATAATTTTTGTCCCGGACAGAAATCTTGCAAGCTATGTTGCAATGTCTTTACCGGATAAGGAGATCATTCCATACAATGGATACTGTTATGTGCACGAGAGGATAAGCAGAGAGGATATAACAAAGGCAAGGAAAGATCACCCTGATGCAAAGGTTATTGTCCATCCCGAGTGCCGTGCTGAGGTTGTACAGATAGCTGATATGGTAGCAAGTACAGGAGGAATGGTAAAATTTGCCAGAGAGTCAACTTCAAAAGAATTTATTATTGGAACA
Organism: Candidatus Aerophobota bacterium; assembly: GCA_021162265.1. GTDB lineage: Bacteria > Aerophobota > Aerophobia > Aerophobales > B3-G15 > CBFDTW01. The sequence goes on from JAGGZA010000068.1 coordinate 4,787, forward strand.
GAGGAAGGTATTATCCACCGTTTAAGAAAGGAGAACCCTGAAAAGAAATTTTATCCCATTTCACCTTTGCCTGTATGCAGGGATATGAAGCTAACCACTCTTGAAGATGTTTATACCTGTTTGAAAGAAGAAAAATACGAGGTTGAAATTGAAGAAAGTATTATAGAAAGCGCCAGAAAAGCACTTGAAAAGATGCTTCAGTATACAAAAAGTTGATATTGACTAACCCTTTCTTAAACCTTAAAAATGTCTCACTCAGGGAGAAAAAACTAAATGGGAAAGAAATGCTTTGTGGTTAAAGCTGGCTTGATAGACTACAAAAAAGCATTAAAACTGCAGGAAAGCGTATTTCAATATAAGAAAGAAGGAAAATTGCAGGAGGATGTTGTAATTCTCCTGCAGCATCCTCCCACTATAACCATTGGGAGGAAAGGTTCCTTAAAAGAGATTCTCGTGGGTATAAAAGAACTTAAACAAAAAGGTGTTTTCTTTTATGAGATTGGAAGAGGGGGGAAGGTCACCTACCACGGTCCAGGACAGCTTGTAGGTTATCCTATCCTTGATTTGAGAAGTTACGGCAGAGACCTTCACCTTTATTTAAGAGGTCTTGAGGAGGTTATTATAAAGACCCTTGATGAATTTGGAATTAAAGCACATAGAAAAGAAGGTTTAACAGGAGTCTGGATAAAAAATAAAAAAGTAGCCTCTATTGGAATTCAAGTTAAAAGCTGGATTAGTATGCATGGATTTGCCTTAAATGTCAACTGCGACCTTACTTACTTTAATCTTATCCAGCCCTGTGGAATGGAATCAGAAGTGATGACCTCCATAACAAAAATTCTAAACAAAAACATAGACATTAAAGAAGTTGAAGAAAAATTAATACCAAACCTTGCAAAAGTTTTTTCACTTACTCCAAAAGAAATATCTCTTTCTCTCTTACAATCAAAAGTTGGTTATCAACTTATCTATTCATAAACTTTTAATTTTATCAGTTTAAATTTTGCAGCTTCTTTTTCTATATATTCCTTTATCTTTTCTTCCTCAATAGGTGAGGGAATGCTTTTCTTTATACAGGTAATTATTTTTCTTTTTATCTCTCTATCCTTTACATTATCATCTATAAACTTCACAATTCTCTGTTCCAGAGGGGAGCCCAACATATACACCTCAACGCTTCCATCCTCGCCTGGACCAATCCTTGCATACATCTCTGCTACAGAATGAAACTCCTCTGCCTCGTAAATAAGATAACGAGCCTCGTTGTGATCACCCGGTCTTTTGCTAAGATGAATCTTAGCCTCATGCAGGTCCTTTAAGAGACTTTCAAACTCTTTAATAATCTCATCTCTTTCTTTTATCCTTTTCTGAACTTCGATATCCATTTTACAGCTCCTTGATTAATATAATCTCTTACTTCAATTACCTATGACTACTATAGTTGAATTGTTTCTGTCAAGAAATAAAATGCGAATGTTTGACATTAATCCTTTATAAAATAGAATAAACTACAAATCCTGAAAGGAAAATTACGTGTTAAAACATACATTTTTGCATATTCCAGGGATAGGAGAAAAGACAGAAAGGTGGTTCTGGAAAAATAACATTTTATCCTGGGAGGATTATCTAAGAAACCCTAACCAACTAAGACTCCCAAGAAAGATGCATTTGACTGTTTCTCTCTTTGTAAGATTTTCCTTAGATGCTCTCCTCAGAGGGAATATCTACTTTTTTAAAAAGCTCCTGCCCGAGAAGGAAGTCTGGAGGGTCTATCCAGAATTTAAGAAGAGAACAGCTTTCCTTGATATAGAAACAACCGGTCTTGGTGGAGGTAATGATTACGTTACAGTAGTGGGTTTATTTGATGGCGAAAAAACTCAATTCTTTATCCAGGGAAAGAATATGCAAGATTTTGCAAGAGCAATAAGAAAATACTCTGTTATAGTAACCTATAATGGAAAACAATTTGACCTTCCCTTCTTAGAGGCTACCTTTAACAGCCTGAATTTTCCCCAGGTTCATATTGACCTTAGGTGTTTACTTAGAAGACTGGGATACTTTGGAGGATTAAAAAAAATTGAGAAAATTTTAGGGATAAAAAGATGCGAAACGGTTAAAAATTTTACCGGATATGACGCGGTGAGACTCTGGAATAAGTATCTTGATGGGGACCCGGATGCTCTAAAACTGTTGCTTGCCTACAATCGTGAAGATGTTGTAAATCTTAAGTATTTGATGGAATTTGCTTATCAAAAGATGGTTAGGTCTTTGTCCTTTCCCCGTCTTAAGAAAACTGAAAACTTAATTTAAGGGAGGAGAGATTTGAGCACAAGAGAATATCAAATAGCAGTAATTCCAGGAGATGGTGTAGGACCTGAGATAACAAGGGAAGCTATTAAAGTACTAAAAACAATTGCGGATAAACAGGGATTTAAATTTAAACTGATAAACTATGATTTTGGTGCAGAAAGATACCTGAAAACAAAGGAGACACTTCCTGACTCTGCACTGGAAGAGTTAAAGCAAATGGATGCTATATATCTTGGTGCCGTAGGAGACCCTCGAGTGGAACCGGGAATCCTTGAAAAAGGAATCTTGCTTAAGCTAAGGTTTGGTCTTGATCAATATATAAACCTGCGTCCTGTTAAGCTTTATCCCGGAGTATGGACTCCTCTTAAGGATAAAGGACCGGAAGATATAGATTTTGTAGTAGTCAGGGAAAATACAGAGGGTCTTTATCTTGGAGTAGGAGGTTTTGTTAAAAAAGATACACCTGATGAGGTTGCAGTTCAGGAGATGGTAAATACAAGAAAAGGGGTTGAAAGATGTATCAGATATGCATTTGAGTATACCCGAAAGAGAAATAAAAAGAGAAAATTAACCCTCTGTGATAAGGCAAATGTTTTGACCTATGCACATGACTTATGGAGGAGGACTTTTAAAAGGGTAGGGGATGAATATCCTGATATTGAAAAGGACTTCGCCTTTGTGGATGCTACCTGTATGTGGATGATAAAAAATCCAGAATGGTTTGATGTTATTGTAACCTGCAATATGTTTGGAGATATAATTACCGACCTTGGTGCAATAATTCAAGGGGGACTGGGAATAGCAGCAGGGGCTAACATTAACCCTGAAGGAGTGTCTATGTTTGAGCCAATTCATGGTTCTGCTCCTAAATATGCAGGCAAAAATGTCATAAATCCCTTAGCAGCAATTTCTGCCATGCAGATGCTCCTTGATAATATAGGAGAAAAAAAAGCAGCAGAAATTGTGGAGAAAGCTATTGTAAAAACCCTAACCTCGGGAAAATTAAAGGACCTTTCTACAAGAAGTGGAGCGAAAACAGATGAAATAGGAAATATGGTGGCAGATAACATCCTTTCCTTAGTCTCCTGAAAGGTACCTTTTGAAAAGCTTTCCCTTTTAACCGGTGAAAATTAAAAGGAGAAAATAAAGTGAGAAATAAAGATTATTTTAAAGATTTAAAAGAAATGGTAGAGGAAAGAGAGGTTGTAAATCTTCTGGGAGATTTAATCAGTATAAATAGTGTTAACCCTCTGGAAGGAACCTCAGGTAAAGGAGAAAAGGAAATAGCTTTTTACATCAGAGATTTTTTAAAAAAAGCGGGTATAAACTCTGTTCTCCAGCCTGTTTTAAATGACCGTCCAAATGTAATAGGCATTCTTGAAGGCAGGGGAAAAGGTAAAAACATAGTTTTAGAAGCTCATATGGATACAGTTAAAGTGGATAATATGAGAATAGAACCATTTTCACCAAAAATAGAAGATGGCAAGATGTTTGGAAGAGGTGCCTGTGATGATAAAGGCTCTCTCACAGCTATGCTTTTAGCAATAAAAATTTTAAAAGAAGAGAACATCCCTTTAAAGGGAAATGTTTATCTTGCTGCAGTGGTAGATGAGGAACACAGGTATAGAGGAGTATTACATCTTTTAAATCAGAAATTCAAATTTGATGCAGGGATAGTAGGTGAGCCTACGAGTCTTGACATTTTAATAGCCCACAGGGGCTGCTTGAGGTGGAGAATAGTTACCAAGGGAGTATCTGTCCACAGCTCGGAGCCCCAGAGAGGGAAAAACGCTATTTACCTTATGAGCGAGGTAATTGGTGCCTTCCAGAAAGAACTCATTCCCCTATGTGAGAAAAAATCACATCCTCTTGTTGGTTCTCCCAGCATGAGTATAAATATCATCAGGGGAGGAAGTGAGGTAAATATTGTGCCCGACAGATGCTTCATTGAAATAGACAGAAGAACAGTTCCAGGTGAAAGTGAAGCAGATATTCTTAAAGAAATTGATGAATTTTTAGATAGATTAAAAAGAAAAAATCCTTTGCTGGAAGTTGAAAGAGAAAAACCATTTCTTGCAAGTCCGCCTATGCAGATAGATAAAAATGAAAAAATAGTTAAGGCTTTATTTGATAGCGCAAGAGAAATGGAGACCGAAGTTGAAGTTAAAGGGGGAAGATTTGATTCAGATGCAGGAAAATTTGTTGCAAGAGGAATTGCTACTCCTGTTTTTGGCCCTGGTAATATTGCCCAGGCTCATTCAGAGGATGAGTGGGTAGAGATAAACCAGGTAGTTCGGGCAACAAAGATAATCGCCGGGGCTATTGTGAATTACCAAAAGATGGAGAAAGTTTGATGCAGAAAAAAAATGAAGTATTAAAAGATTTAATTGAAGGGGGCATCATACCTGTTGTCAGAGTTAAGTCCCCTGATGAGGCCTTGAAAGTAGCAGAGGCAATAAAGGAAGGTGGTATAAATACCATTGAAATTACTATGAGTATTCCCGGTGCAATTGATGTCATAGAAAAGTTAAATAAAAGATTAAAAGAAGATATTTTGCTTGGAGCAGGAACAGTTCTTGATGCAGAAACTGCAAGACTTTGTATCCTCTCAGGAGCGAAATTCATCGTTGGGCCCTGTCTTAACCTCGAGATGTTGAGAGTTTGTAAACGCTACAGTGTGATAGCCATACCTGGAGCGATGACTCCTACAGAAATACTTACAGCCTGGGAAGCAGGAGCAGACATAGTAAAGGTTTTCCCTGCAATGAGTCTTGGGGGACCGGATTATATTAAAGCAATAAGAGCTCCTTTACCTCAAATTCTATTAGACCCGACAGGTGGCGTCAATCTCAATAATGCCAGAGAGTTCATTGAAGCTGGTGCAGCAGTCATCTCGGTGGGTAGTTTTCTTGTGGACAAAAAGGCAATACTCCAGGGAAAATATGAGATTATTACGGAAAATGCCAGAAGATTTATAGAAAAGGTTAAAGAAGGAAGAGAAAAACAGTGACTCTGGCAAAGATAGCTACAAGAGTAGAAATAGACCTTGGTGCTATAGCTCATAATATTCAACAAATAAGCCAGAAGGTCAAAGACAATGCCAGAATAATGGCAGTTGTAAAAGCTGATGGATACGGACACGGAGCAGTAGAAGTTGCCAGGGTAGCATTAAAAAATGGTGTTGACTTTTTAGCAGTAAGTAGTCCGGAGGAGGGGATTAAACTTAGAGAGGCAAAAATTAATGCTCCTATTTTAATTCTCAGTCCATCCCTACCTGAAAGTGCTGAGGTTATAGTAAAATACGATCTTATTCAAACTGTCTGTACCGAAGATCTGGCAATAGCTCTTTCAACTGAAGCTCAAAAATTTAGCAAGGTAATAAAAATTCACGTAAAGATAGATACAGGGATGGGCAGAATAGGAGTTTTTCCTGAAGATGCAGGAAGATTTATTAAAAGAATTTCTAAGCTAAAGGGGATTAAAGTAGAGGGAATATTTACTCATTTCTCAGAAGCTGATAAGAAAGATAAAACTTTCACTCTATCGCAAATTAACAAATTTAAGAAGGTAGTTGATAGCCTGGAGAGAGAAGGAATGTTTATTCCCTTAAAGCATATGGCAAATAGTGCTGCAGTTCTTGATTTACCTTCTTCTTATCTTAATTTAGTTCGTCCAGGAATTATAATTTACGGTCTTTATCCTTCAGGAGAAGTAACTAAAACAGTAAATCTAAAACCAGCTATGAGTTTCAAGACCCATGTGGTATATATTAAAACTTTCCCTGCCGGAACTTATATTGGCTATAGAAGAAGTTTCACCACCAAGAGAAAAAGCACTATTGCTGTTTTACCTGTTGGATATACAGATGGGTACAGCAGGGCTCTATCCAATAGAGGACAGGTCCTGATAAAAGGCAAAAGAGCCCCTGTTGTTGGCAAAATATGTATGAATATAACCCTGATAGATGTATCTCATATTCCGGGGGTCAAAGTAGGCGATGAAGTGGTTCTCTTCGGGGAACAGGGGAATAATGCCATTTCTGTAGATGAGATAGCTTCTATTGTTAATACTCTTAACTATGAGATTATCTGTACCGTTGGAAATTGCGCTCCCAGAGTATATATCAGGTAAAAATATAAAATAGAAAAAATTACCAGAAGATGTATCTTAAACCAACAGCAGGTTCGATTCCTAAATTTGTCTCCGGTGAAAGTTGAAGAGTAGGAGAAAGTTCAAGGAAAAAGTTAAAGGGAACTTTTATGAAAATAAAATCAATTCCTATAACCATTCTAAGGCTAATATGGTCATTGTACTTCCCGGAGTGAAATTTACCTCCGATGCCATAATACAGGGCTAATTTCTGCCTCTTTGACCTCTTAAAAAAATCAAACCTGTGCCACAGGTAGTCAAGACATATTCTTGATTTCTCTTCGTTTGAACCCCATCCTGCTTTTAAATCAATGCCGTTAACCTGATTTATCCAGTATTTTAAAGTTATTCCAGAAGGAATAACCACTCCTATACCCAATTTTCCCTTAGAAATCTTTTGTTCAAAATTATCCGCAGCAAATCCTCCGCTTGATAGAATCAGAATAATTACTAAAAAAATTGTCACTCCCGCTCCTATTTTTTTTCTTTTTCCCATATCTTTCTCCCTCTACCTTGTTTAGTTATTCAGTATAATGATTAAAATATTTTATCAGGAAATACAAAAATGAAAAGGGTTACGAAAAAGGAACACAGTTTGACAAAGGCATAAACAAAGATAAAATGCAATTTAGAATAAACAACAGGAGGTAAATAAAATTATTGCCAGAGCTATTTTCCCAGGACGTTATGTTCAGGGGTATGATGCCATGAGTGAGCTAAGTGAGGAGATATCTCGATTTGGGCAGAAAGGGCTTTTGGTATGTGACTCATTTGTTTTTGAAAATATTCTTCCAGAAATTCGAGAGAAAATAAAGAAAAATGTAGAAGTTAAGATAGAAAAATTTGGAGGAGAGTGCTGCGATGAGGAAATAGAAAGATTATCAGACATAGCTAAAGATTTCGGATGTGAATTTATAGCTGGTATTGGAGGAGGAAAAACTCTTGATACAGCAAAAGCAGTTGCATACAGGCTAAAAATTTCAACCTGTATTGTTCCAACTATAGCTTCAACTGACGCACCCTGTAGTGCACTTTCTGTAATATATACACCTGAGGGAAAATTCAAGCGCTACCTGAAACTTCCCAAAAATCCTGACCTTGTTCTGGTTGACACAAAAGTAATTGCAAATGCTCCGGTAAGGTTTCTCGTCTCTGGTATGGGAGATGCACTTGCCACCTGGTTTGAGGCGGAATCCTGCAGGAGAGCGTATGCTAAAAATATGGCAGGAGGAGTTGGCACGTTAAGTGCTTATTCCCTTGCAAGGATTTGCTACGAAACTCTTCTTGAATATGGACTTTCCGCCAGGATATCCTGTGAAAGAAAAGTTGTAACACCTGCACTTGAGCATATTGTTGAGGCAAATATTTTATTAAGCGGGCTGGGGTTTGAAAGTGGCGGACTTGCCGCAGCCCATGCCATTCACGACGGTCTTACTGTACTTGAGGAAACTCACAGATTTTATCATGGAGAAAAAGTTGCAATTGGTACACTTGCCTCTTTATTTTTAACCGATAAACCCAAAAAAATTGTAGATGAAGTTTTTTCCTTCTGTGAACTTGTGGGACTTCCCACAACACTTGAGGATATAGGAGTCTCATCTGCTTCAGATGAAAAATTAATGGAAGTAGCAAAAGCTACCTGTGCTGAAGGAGAGACCATTCACAACGAGCCTTTTCCTGTCACACCTGAAATGGTCTTTTTCGCACTTAAGGCTGCTGATGGTGAAGGAAAGAGAAGAAAAATAAAATAAAGAAAATAAAAAAAAGAGGTAAAAATGAAAATAGGTCTTATTGCCCCTTATCTTGCTCTTGCTATTCTGGCAAAAAAACTACAAACTCGGTTTCCCATTGAAATAGAAGAAGGTGATTTAAAGGAAGGACTTAAAAAAGCTATCCAGCTACAGAAAAAGGGAGTTAAAGCAATAGTCACAAGAGGAGGAACTGCCCTTCTAATAAAATCATCACCTCAGGTGTATCTGCCGATTATTGAGATAAGGGTGACAGGATATGATCTTCTTGAAGCTTTAACCAAAGCTAAAAACCTGAAAGGAAAAACTGCTATTATTG
>JAGGZA010000087.1 GCA_021162265.1 Candidatus Aerophobota bacterium
CCAGTCTCCTAGCTCTGCATTTTCGGTCAGTTTTTTCATCTTACTTCCTTTGGGTTGTCTTGGAATTTATCTTTCTCAAGTAAAAGATTTTGTGGAATTTTAAACATAAATTAAAAGACAACAACATTTCCCCTTGTTGTTGTTATTTATATATATCGTAATATATTGGTATTTTCAAAAAACCGCATAAATAAAGAGTAAATAGGTGATTTTTTTACTTTAAAACCCAATAATTTTTACTTTAAACACCACTATTTTTTACTTTCATAACCACTATTTTTACTCTAAACTACGCTATTTTGCTGTAATTTAGTTTTTCTAGTTCCTTTTCCTCTTCCCTAACAAACCTGGTGCATTCTAATACTTCCTGCATTGCCTCTTCTGTCTTTAGAAGATCAAACTCTTGAAGTAGTCGTATCCGGTATTGATTTTTTGAACTTTTATTTTAGTTTTTCTATAAATCTTATCTTTTTATGACTTATCAGTAAGTCGTTTTATCAGTAAATCTTCATCCTGTTCATTAAGTAAATCAATGGCCAGCCTTATTAACTCACTTTTATCTACTTGGCGTTTTTTCCCTCTTCTTTGCTCTCTAAGTCTAGAGCGGAGCTTAATCTTTAATTTTTCCAACTGGTCCTGCTGTTCTGGTCGGATATAAAAAGTAGCTCTTTCCAGAGGAAATTGTCGTTTTGTTTGTTTACCAGTAAACTGTTTTACTTGTTTGTCTTCTTCAGCTTTTTGGAAATAAATTTCTCTACCTAAACCTTTTATTGATTTACGCTTAGCCATATTTTCACTTCCTTTGCTAAATTTCGATAGGCCTCTGCATGCCTAGAAGCCTTCTCATATTTTAAAATAGATTGTCCGCTAAACTGTTTCAAACACTTGGGGGCCAAATGCATCTTTAAGTTCCTGTAAAACCTCCCGGCTATGGATAGTATGAGATTGAAACATGTTAGGAAGGATCCTTGGGGAGGGAAGATTAGGATTAAATTTATCCCTTACCTTTTCAATGGTTTCTAAGAGAAGTTTTAAGCCACGGAAACGAAGATATTGAGTAGCTACTGGAATTATTATAGCATCAGCGGCGACTAAGGCATTGATAGTCAAAAGTCCTAAAGAGGGGGGACAGTCAACAAGGATAAAATTGTAAGAGTTTCTTAAAGGCTTAAGACTTTCCTTAAGGTACGTTTCTCTACCTAATTCACTGAGAAGTTCTACTTCAGCTGCTGATAAATCAAGATTAGCCGGAATTAAGTTTGGGCCATTTTTAGTTTCAAGGATAGCTTCTTTTATATTAAAATGGTGATCGATCAGGGCGGTATAGATGGTGTTAGATAAATTATCAGGGTCAAAACCATGAGCGATAGTTAATGTCCCTTGAGGATCAAAGTCTACAAGGAGAACATTTTCTCCTGCCTCAGATAAAGCGGCACCTAAGTTCATGGCAGTGGTTGTTTTCCCTACCCCTCCATTTTGATTTGCAATAGCGATGATTTTCTTGTTTACCATTTTAATTGTAAAGCAATTAGTCATTTTAATGATAACAAAAGTAAATATTTTGTCAAGCTCATCCAATCTTATTGGCTGGTGAGTTTTGCCACTTATTCAAAAACTCCCTAATAGCATCTTCCGGGGATAAGTTAAGATAAATCTCAGTAGTTGTCAATCTGTCGGGACCTAAAAGAGTTAAAGAGCTCTGCTAAATATTCCCTCCAAAACTTAATTACCTTTCCTCAAACTCCACCTGCTGCTGAATCCTCCTAAGTTAAGATGGAAAGGTGCTTCGTTTCTGTTAATCTTACACCCTTTATTCAGAAACCTCCGGATGATGCTTCCTGGGAGATGATTCTCAAAAACTGAGCCGGTGATATGATTTTTATTCCTTGATATTCTTTTAAAGGTAAGAGATGGCGTTTATCTCCAGAGATAATATATTGAGCCTTGCCCTCAACACCACATTCAAGAATCCGGTTATCACTCTCTTTTTCTTTAATGACCGAAATTTTTGTTTTAGGTTGAACCTGGAGAGTTTCCCTTTTTATTCTTTCTATAGTTTCCTCAATCCTTTCTCCTTCCCAAGCAAAATCTTTCTCAAGAGTTTCCTTTAATTCCTTCAGGATAAATGAGGAAACACAGACCTCTATTTCCCCCTTCCAGATCAGATCTAAAACTCTTCTTGGCTTTCCTTTAAAAGTTAGGCCAGAGACAAAAACGTTGGTATCTATTACCACCTTTGGTCTTGTCTTACTTTCTGCGGGCATCAATTATATCTTCTACTTGGTCTTCAGTGATTCCTTTCTCTTTTGCTTTCATCTCTCCATATCGGTAGATCTCTTTCCATTCTTGCTCTTCAACATATCGTCTTAATGCTTCCCTTATCAATTCGCTCCTTGTCCTTCCCTCTTTTTTCATTAGCTCTTTTATCTTCTCTGCCATCTCTGGGGGCAGGGATAAGCTTATAATTTTGGTTGTTCTTCCCATAGACACAGCTCCTTTAATACTTAGTGTTAACAATTTAAATATAGCGATATATCAAAGATTCGTCAAGAGCAAGGAAAA
>JAGGZA010000043.1 GCA_021162265.1 Candidatus Aerophobota bacterium
CACATACTCTGATTCACTTTCTCTGTATCTTCTTTCAAGATTGGGAATAACTCCCTCAAAAGGAGCTCTATAAGTGTAGTAATCCCCACCTCTATACTCGGTAAACTCAATTTCCTCAGAATCCGAACCGTAAAGTATAACCTGCTGAATGGAAGGAGGAAGGTTCTTAAAAGGAGTATCCAGAGAAAATTTATAATGTTTTGCCACTGCAGCAAGCTGCCTGAAATAGTACCGCGAGGCTGTCCTTGCCCACCTGTAAAACCCCACTCCTTCCTCCCAGGGGACAATAGCTCCCTCTCTGATAGATTTCTCTGGATAAGGAACAACAAGCTCAGGATCAATAGTCTGCTGAGTTCCAAGACCTCCACAGACAGGGCAAGCACCGTAAGGCGAATTAAAAGAAAACATCCGAGGAGAAATCTCCTCATAGCTTATCCCGCAGTGAGGACAGGCAAAACGAAGAGAAAAGGGATGTTCTCTTTCTTCTTTCTTATCCTTTACTGTAACTAAAATGAGCCCTTTTCCTTTTTCACTGGCAAGCTCCAGCGAGTCAGCAAGCCTTGCCTCAATTCCCTCCTTAACCTTAAGCCTGTCTACTACTACTTCTATAGTATGCTTTTTATTTTTATCCAGAAATATATCCTCATCAAGTAACTTTATCTCTCCGTCAACCCTAACTCTGAGAAATCCCTCTCTTCGCATTTCCTGGAAAAGCTCTCTGTACTCTCCCTTTCTCCCCCTCACAAGAGGAGCAAGAATCTGGATAGATGAACCCGAAGGGAAATTCATAATCTTTTTTGTGATTTGTTCTATACTTTGAGAGGTTATCTTTCTACCACATTTATAACAGTAAGGCTTACCAATGTGAGCAAAAAGGAGACGAAAATAATCATAGATTTCGGTGAGAGTTGCTACAGTAGAACGAGGATTACTGGAAGCTTTTCTTTGCTCAATAGATATAGCAGGAGAAAGACCCTCGATATAATCTACCTTTGGCTTGGACATCTGTTCCAGGAACTGCCGAGCATAATTGGAAAGTGATTCTACATAACGGCGTTGACCCTCAGCGTAAAGAGTATCAAAGGCAAGAGAAGACTTCCCTGAACCTGACAGACCTGTTATCACCACTATCTTGTTACGGGGAATCTCAACATCTATATTTTTTAAATTATGTTCTTTTGCACCTTTAATAAATATTCTATTTTTAGCCATTTTCCCCTTGCTTTAAATCTAAGCATAGAAACCTTTTTATAAATACACTCCTGAATAAACTAATAACTAAAAGAGGATAATTGGATAAATCCCTTCCAGAAAGGTAGGCTACTTTTCTAAAGATAAAGAGGCATAACCCACAACTGCGCTGTAATCTCCAGTTATATCACCTGAAGTACCGTATTTTAAAAGCCTTACATTAACTCCTCCCAGGCGAAAAGCAACTTCCATCACTGCAAGAACTGGACCATAACCACACATTGAGAAATCACCAGAGGATAATACCTTCTCAAGATTTCCGGGATTGCAGGATAAAATAGCTTCAATGAGCCTTTTATCATCTTTCTCTGCAATCGCTTGAGGTTGATAATGAGTAAAGTCTGTACTGGCAATAAGAAGAGTATTGGGTTTGTCTCTAATCACACTAAGGATAGCATCACCGAGACTCACACTTGTGATAAATCTCTGATCAGTAAGACAAATGGGAACAATTTTAAAATTGCCATTGTATCCATATTGAAGAAAGGGAATCTGGACTTCCAGTGAATGTTCTCTCTGATGAGCTTTTTCATCTTCTTCTATTAAAGAAGACACCTGTAGAAGTTTTTTTGCCAGACTTTCATCTATAGGAACTCTACCAAGGGGAGTCTCCCACTCTCCCTCAGACATTATAGCTACAGGAGAACCAAATCCCCGGTGGTTTGGTCCAAGAACTATCACCGTCTCAGGTTTTTCCCTCTCAATAACTCTGGCAAAACCCCAGGCTGCCACAAAACCAGAATAGACATAACCTGCATGCGGGCTTATAAGAGCAGTAATCTTCCCCTCACCTTTTTTTGCAGGTACAGGAACTTTCCCCGGTCCCAGAGAATGAAGAAAACAATCCTCTATTTGTCTCTTTAAAGATTCTTTGTCTCCAGCATAAAATGTCCCGGCTACTGCTGGTTTTCTTAACATTATATACCTTTCGTTTTATTTTTATCTCAGGTTAAAAAGAAGCATTGCCCTCTCTATTCCCTCGTTAATAAATACCTCTATTGCCGTAACCGCTCTGAGCAAAACTTCCTGCATTAACTCCCACTCATCTCTAAGGAAATCCTGAAGTACATAATCTCTCAGAGCCATTCCTTCAGGAGGACGACCAATCCCAATGCGTAATCTTGGAAAATCTTTACTTCTTAAATTTTCAATGACAGACCTTACTCCCAGGTGTCCAGCATCTCCTCCATTACGAGAAAACTTTATTCTCCCCACTTTAAGGTCAGCATCATCACTTACTACAAGGATATCCTCAATTCTGACATTAAAATTCTGAGAAATATCTTTCGCTGCGACTCCAGCAAGATTCATATAAGTAAGAGGTTTGACAAGAAGGACCTCCTTGCCAGATATATTTATTCTTCCCATCAAAGATTGAAAACCATAAGAGTCAATTTCTATTTTATACTTGCAAGCCAAAGCATCAACTACCAGAAAACCTATGTTATGACGTGTTCTCTCGTATTTTCTACCTGGATTACCAAGACCAAATACAACCCTCATTCTTTTTTCTTTTTGGTCTCTTCCTCCTTTGTTTCTTCTTTCTTTCCTTTCTCCACTACCTCCACTTCCTCAGCCTCAACTCCCTTCTCCTCTTCCAATTTCTCAATCTCCTCCTCGCTTATAGGAGAAAGAATAGAAAGAACAATTTCTTCGGGATTAGCTATCACCTTAACCCCTTGGGGAATCTGCAGGTCTTTGATCTTCAATGAATCTCCTATCTTAAATTCCCTTAAATCCACATCAATGTGAGCTGGTATATTTTCCGGTAAGCACTCCACTTCAATCTCTCTTACCATCTGCTCAATAACCCCACCTTTCTTGGTGACAGTGTCCTCCCCTAAGAGCCGTAAAGGTACCTCTGTGGAGATCCTTTCTCCTCGTTTAATCTCATAAAAATCAAGGTGCTCTATTTGCCCTTTCATCCAGTTGTATTGAGTTTCCTTAATGATAGCTTCCTTTTTCTCCTCTTTTTCACCATCTGTAAACTGAAGGGTAATTATTCTATCTCCTTTGTAAAGCGAGGAAAAAACCAAACTTAACTGGGAAACCTCTATTTGTAAAGGTATGCCCCCTTTAATATGAGAACCGTAAAGAATCGCCGGGATAAATCCCTTTCTTCTTAATCTCCTTGTTTCTGCCTTGCCGACTTTTTCTCTTTTTTTAACTTTTAATATGGGTTTTTCCATATCTTTGCTCCATAATTTTTAAATGTTAAACAGTGAACTTACAGACATATTCTGGTGAATACGCTTAATAGCTTCTCCCAAAAGAGGAGCAACTGAAAGAACCTTAACTTTATTCTCATTGCCCTCTCTTAAACTAAGTGGAATTGTATCAGTAACTACCACTTCCTTAACAGGAGATTTCCTGAGCTTTTGAAGAGCATTACCGGAAAAAACCGGATGCGTGCATGCAGCATAAATTGTATCTGCTCCATTTTCCATAAGAATATCCACAGCGGCAAGTAAAGTTCCTCCTGTATCTATCATATCATCTATAATTAAGATTTGCTTGCCCCTTACCTCGCCTACAATATTAATCACCTCGGCCTCGTTAACAACCGGCCTTCTTTTATCCACTATAGCCAAAGGTACTCTAAGTACCCTCGCATAAGTTCTGGCTCTCCTTAAACCACCCACGTCAGGAGACAGAACAACCAGGTTGTCAAGATTTTTTTTACGAAAATAATCAACAATCACTGAGCAGCAAATAGATGATCTACTTTTATATCAAAAAACCCCTGTATCTGGTCAACATGAAGGTCCATGGTTAAAACCCTATCAGCTCCAGCTGTGGTTATCAAATCAGCAACAAGCTTGGCTGTAATTGGAACGCGAGGCTTATCTTTTCTATCCTGTCGAGCGTATCCATAATAAGGAATAACCGCTGTGATTCTCCTGGCAGAAGCCCTCTGACAGGCATCAATCATAATTAAAAGCTCCATTAAATTTTCATTGACCGGGGGATTTGTTGGCTGAATAAGAAAAACATCCCTTCCTCTTATGTTTTCATTGATCTTCACATAAGTCTCCCCATCACTAAAAGAGGTTATTTCCATATCGCCCAGCTTTATTCCCAGATAATCAGCAATTTTTTCGGCAAGCTTCACATTAGCCCGCCCAGCAAAAATCTTTAGCTCTTTATCCAGCTCCATTTACTCCTCCTCAAAAAAAATATTATAAATGAGGGAAGGTAAATGTCAAATAAACGTGAGATAGAAAATATCATCACCTTCGTATTCTCTTCCAGGCTTGCTAAAGACCAAAACTCAAAAAAATAAGTCCAACCAGAATGCCAAATATAAGATTAAATATCTTCACCCTAACAGCGTCTTTTACAGAAGAGGAAAAAAGAGGCAGCATCCCATGCCCGTCCTGGACAATAGAACTCGTTAACAAAACTGAGAAAGGAATAAGTCCATTTGCAAACATCATAACAAAAACCATATGAGGACCGGATTCAGGGATAAGTCCTATTAGAGCAGATAAAATAAATACCCAGGTCATGTTTGATCTGATAAATGCCTCTATATTCCAGTGGTTTAATCCCATATTTATAAAGAGCAAGGCAAAAAAAGTCCACAAAAATACTCTCCATACGTGCTTTTTTACTATATGTTGCCATATATGACTTCTAAGGTAGTGGTCAGAAGCTGTCGCTACAATAAAGGCTGCAATAAAAAGCAACAGGAAAACTGTAACTTTAATCCAATTCCAGGTTAAAGGCCCAAGATGTCCCATTCCTATAACTGAGATGAGAACCAGGAGAAAAGATAAAGTCAAATATCTTGACAGAGAAGGTTTTGAGAAAAATTCCTTAAATACAATGGGATAAAAAGGAGGATAACTCTCCTCAGGGTGAACCACCTGTAAATCGCATCCCTCACACGGAACTATTTTAAGCTGTGACGCCACCTTATCTGATATCCAGGCACCAGCTATCCCCAGTCCAAATAGCAGGGTAAAAAGAAACAACGCCTTACCAGGAAAAAGAGCCAGCATTACAAACGACTCGTCTCCTGAAGTAGCAATCATCCCACCCACTATTGCACCAAAACTCAAAAGTCTATGAACATAGAAAGAAACATTCATAAAGGCTCCCAGACAACCAGGCGTCGCTCCTAAAAAAGAGGAAATAACATACTGGCGAACTCTTCCTCCCTTAATTGCTCTTTCCATTTTCCCTTTGGTTAAGACATTCACATAATCAACCAGAAGCATCATCACAAAAACAAAAAGAGTTATCATAACCGAGTCATTAATAACCTTATATAGCTCAAACATCCTCACCTCCCTGTAACTTCAAAAAGCAAAACTTTCGTAATAAAAAGTTTAAGAGCCAATCCCTTATATTATATATTTATAGCTTTATGACAAGGGGGATTTTTGGTTATCCTTTTACCTATTTGACTTTACTTTTCAGATAGCTTAGAATTAAATCAAAATGAAACTCCTTGTTTTTGTACTCAACAAAGAGGAACTATTAGAGGATGTACTTGAGGCGTTTATAGAGGCAGGAATCACAGGAGCAACCATTCTTGATTCCGAAGGAATGGGTAGATTTTTAACTTACGAAATACCTCTCTTTGCCGATTTCAGAGAATTTATGAAAGGGAACAAGCCTTATAATAAGACAATTTTCTCTGTAGTAGAAGATGAGAAAAAGATAAAAATAGTGGAAAAACTCATAGAAAAAATATGCGGTAACCTGTCTGAACCTGGTACCGGCATCCTATTTACTATACCTGTAGATTACGCCAAAGGTCTGGTAAGAGAAGAGGATAAGATGAAATGATCAATGTTTTTTTAAAATGGAAAATAGTAAGGGTAATTCTTACATCTTTATATCTCGTGGTAGGCTGGATTTTATTCACCGGAAACCTTGCCCCATTTTCTATCTTTCTCGGGTTTACTTTTTCCTTCTCCGTTGCTCTTTTTACTTACAACATATTTATAGAGGAAAGGGAGGTAGCTCGTCGGGCTCTTTTACCACGGGCATATCTTTTGCTTATATACCTTGGTGTTTTGATCTTCAAGATCTATCTTGCCAGCTTTAAAATGGTTCTGACGATAATTACTGGAGATATAAACCCCCGTGTAGTCCACTTCCGCACAGGATTAAGATCAGAGGTAGCAAGAGTAATTCTGGCTAATTCTATCACTCTCACTCCTGGAACCCTGACCCTTAGCTTAGACCAGGACCATTTGATTGTCCACTGGCTTAACGCCAAAACCACTCACTCTCATTATGCAGGCAAGTTAATTAAAGGTAGTTTTGAATTCTGGTTAAAAAAAATATGGATTTAAACCCTCTTGTTCTGGATATAGTCATTTTTGCCCTCACAGGTATATCAGTTATTAGCATGGTGAGGGTAATTATTGGACCCACCACTGAGGATAGATTAATAGGACTAAACCTGGTTGTAGCACAGATTGTAGGAATTATGGTGGTAGTAGCAGTAAAATTTAACCGTTCTATTTACCTGGATGTTGCCTTAGTTTATGCAATTCTTGGCTTCGTGAGTATACTGGCAATTGCAAGATATACCGGAGGGAAAGAAGTTCAAAAATGAGGATACTGATATACGTATTTTTAGGGTTGGGTATGTTTTTTGGTCTTCTCGGGAACCTGGGCGTACTTCGTTTTCCAGATATTTACACTCGCCTGCAGGCATCATCCAAGTGTGGAATCACTTCCCTCTTATCCATCCTTATAGCTTCAATGCTTATAAAGGGTATTACACCTATGAGTGGAAGAATTCTTGTGATAACCTTATTTTTTCTTATAACAAGTCCTGTTGCCTCTCATATCATAGGAAAAAGAGCCTGGGAAGAAGGACTTATTCCCTGGAGAAGAAAGAAACCAGGAAAAAAGGAAAATTAAAATTTATGACCGAAGTAATTCTTATTCTGCTTGTAATTTTTGGAACTTTATCTCTTCAGTTCAAAAAACTTTTAAATGCAGTTATCTGTCTTGCCATTTTTTCGCTCCTTTCCTCTCTACTATTTTACTACCTGCATGCACCTGACGTAGCAATAGCTGAAGCTGCGGTAGGTGCAGGAGTAGCCACTGTTCTCTTTGTTGTAATTATAAGTAAGACAAGAAAGGAAGAAAAGTGAAGTTAGCTGGCGAGGTGCTTATATTTATAATCCTTGGATTTATCCTTATCAATGGAATTAACATTAATCTTTCCCCCCCTCCTCAACTTAAAGACCATTTCATAAATAAGGGGATAAAAGAAACAGGAGCTATAAATCTTGTATCCTCTATATATTTAAGTTATAGAGCATTTGATACACTGGGAGAAACTATTGTTTTACTTTTAGCTGTTTCAGGAATAATTATGCTATTTGAGGCAAGAAAGTGAAAGAATCAGAAATAGTTGACATGATATCAAGAAAGCTTTTTCCCTATATTCTTCTCTTTGGTCTTTACCTTATTTCTTACGGACACCTTTCTCCAGGAGGAGGTTTCCAGGGAGGAGTAGTACTTGCCTCAGGAGTGATTCTAATTTGTCTCAGTAGAGGAGTTTCTTCAGCTGAAAGGGTATTCCCTTCCCGGAAACTCAGAATTGTTGAGGCAGAAATGTTTTTTCTCTTCCTTCTTATGGGAGCTGGAGGGCTCTTAATTGGCAAATACTTTCTGGAAAATTTTCTACCCTTAGGTGAAGCCGGAGAGGTACCAAGTGGAGGATTCATATTTTTTCTCAACATAGTTATAGGGCTAAAAGTAGGAGCAGGAATAATTCTTATCTGTTTTTATATACTTAAATCAAAAGGAGAGTAACTCATGCCCTTTTACCTCATAATTTTCCTGTTTCTACTTGGCATATGGGGAATTGTTAAAAAAGACAATCTAATTAAAAAAGTTATAGGTCTTAATATCTTTAACAGCTCCATAGTTATCTTACTGATCTATATCGGTTCTCGCACCGGTTCTACTGCCCCCATAATGGAAAAGAATGTAAAAGGTATTGCTGTAGACCCTCTTCCCCAGGCACTTGTGCTTACAGCAATAGTTATTGGAATCTGTCTTACAGCCTTAGCTTTATCTCTAATTTTAAAAATTTATCACAAATACGGTACCTTAAGTATCTCTCGAATAGAGAAATTGACAAAAAATGAATAACCTCATTATATTCCTTATCATCATTCCTTTTGCAGCATCCTTTCTGGTTCTCCTTGATGGATATTTGCTTGGTCTGAACAGGTCCGCAACAATAGCTTTTGTAGCAATATGCATCTGCCTTATTCTCCTTGCAATATTCTCTCTTCTTATTCTTCAGGGAAAAGTCATTAACTACCCTGTGGGAGGATGGAAAGAACCTGTAGGAATCAACATCTATATGGATGGTCTTGCCTGGATTGCTTCTTTAATTGGAACACTTATTACTCTCCTTGTTCTTATCTTTTCTATTGGAGAGAGAAAGTATGATTATAAATTTTACTTTTTGTTCCTGGTTCTCCTGGGAGGAATGGAAGGGATTATTCTTACAGGAGACATATTTAATATGTTTGTTTTCTTCGAAATTGTCTCTGTAGCCTCTTACATATTAATTGCCTACCCAAAAAAAGAAAGGTCTATAATGGCAAGTTTTAATTATCTTCTTATAAGTAGCCTGGGGATGGGGTTTTTTCTTCTGGGAATTGCTCTACTGTACCAGCAAACAGGTATTCTTTCCTTAAGAGAAATAGCACAGGCAAGAGATGGAGTTAATGTAAACTCCACATTATTTATCCTGACGATAACCTCTCTTACAGCAGGAATAGGAGTAAAAGCAGCATTCATACCTCTTCATACCTGGCTTCCAAATGCCCATGCCTTTGCACCTCACCCTGTTTCAGCAATTCTCTCAGGTGTAATAATTAAAGTATCTTTTCTTGCAATATGGCGCATACTGAGACTCCTTGACATTTTCTACCTTCAGCATGTTTTCATATGGATAGGAGCAGTTACCGCTTTTTTAGCAGTTATATTAGCTATAGCTCAAAGTGATTGTAAAAAGCTTCTTGCCTATTCTTCAATTTCTCAGATGGGATTCATAATAGCAAGCTTTGGTGTAGCTACATCTTTTTCTCTTACAGCTTCCCTGTATCACATATTAAACCATTCTATTTTCAAAAGCCTCCTATTTCTCTCTGTAGGTGCAGTAATATACGCAACAGGCAAAAGAGAAGTTAATGACCTGGCTGGCCTTGGCAAAAAAATACCTTTTGCAAAGATAGGTTTCCTGATCGGTGCTCTTTCCATCTGTGGAATACCACCTTTTAATGGATATGCCAGCAAAACTCTTATTTTCTCTTCTTTAAAAGCCTATCCCTTTGCCCGCCTGCTTATTTTTTTAGCCAGTGTTGGTACTGTAACTTCCTTTATAAAGCTCTCTCGTGTCTTCAGAGGTAGAGGAAAAAGTTTTTCCAGCAGAAAAGAAAATAGAAAAAAAGTACCACATGAGATGTTAATTCCTCTCGCTGTCCTCTCCACTCTGTGTGTTATAACGGGTATATGGCCCCATTTAACTACAAAAGTAATATCCAGACTCCTCTTCCGCGAAAATTTAAAATATTCCTTATCTTTTTACTCTCCTTCAAAGCTTGGTAGCAGTGCCCTTGCCCCTGGGTCAGGTTTATTGCTTTACCTTTTTATAAAAAGCTCGGGGGGAGAAAAAACCCTTTATCTAATAAGAAAATTAAGAATAAGCCTCAATAATTCTCTTTTATTAGTGATAGTCGGGTTTATTCTTATGGTAATCGTTAGCCTGATGATAAAAAACCTTCCCTGAAAGAATTTAATTTATATCTTAGGTGATTTTAAATAAAATAATTTCAAAAAGGAAAGTTAGCAAAATGGAAGATAATAGAGACCTGATTATAAGAAGGGTAAAGAAAGAAGAACTTGATAAATTGGTAGAGGTTTATACATCTGCTTACAGGAAAATGAAAAGGTATGCTTACACAAAGGAGAAAAAAATTAGAGAATACCTTGAATGGCTCTATCAGGAAGAGCCAGAAGGATTTCTGGTTGCAGAGAGAGAGGAAAAATTAACAGGATTTGCCTGTATACATACAGGATGGAAAAACCGTCTGGAAGAAGGAAAAACCGGAGAATTACATGAAATTGTTGTAACCGAGGAACTTCAAGGAAAAGGCATAGGTAAAAAATTATTTAAAATGGTCTTAAAATATGCAAGAGAAAAAGGCTGTAAATTTATCTCTTTATGGGTGGGCGAGAAAAACTGGCCTGCTCGTAGCTGGTACACGAGGTTAGGATTTAAAGAAAAAGGAGGATGGGGAGAGTGGGTGAGAATGAAAAAAAATCTATTCTTCCCAGAGCCTGAGGAGGTTAATGAGAATAAGTGAAAGAGTTCCTAATTCGTCAAGGGAAACCGATTCGTAATCGGAATGAGCAAGGGAAAGTTTACCTGCCCCGAAAACAACACAACTAATCCCCTTCTGGAAAAGATTTTCAGCATCTGTCCAGCTCGGCATTACCTCTACCTCTGGTTCCTTTCCAGTTACTTTTTTAAAAGATCGCCTTAGAATTCTTACCACCCTGAGCTGAGGATCTATTTCAACAGGAGGAGAAATATCTCTGAAATTCACACTTGCCCCGCTCTTAGCAATTACAGCCTTAACCTCCCTCACTGCTTCATCAATGCTTACTCCAGGAAGAACCCCAATATCAGCCTGGAAGGTACAGTGGTCTGGAACTACCATTATATCCTCCCCTCCTTCAATCTTCCCGAGATTAATCCATCCCCCTTCTGGAAAGTAAGGATGAGTTAGTTTTAAGAAGGAAAGTCTCTCAAGTGCTTGATAGACGCCAAAGGCTTTTAAGATAGCATTTTCTCCTTCACGAGGGAGTGAACCGTGAGCTGCTTTTCCCCTGACATTAACCTCTATCTCTATTGCTCCAGCCTGGAATAAACAAAGAGAGAGGTTGGTTGGTTCAAGAACCACTCCTTCATTTGCCTGTACCTCAAGAAATTTTGACCCTATGGCTTCTTCCTCCTCCCCTGAGGTTAAAGCTATCTGACAGGGAGCCTGTGTGTTCTCTAAAGCTACAAGAAGTGAGGCTATCTGTCCCTTGGCATCTATCACACCCCTCCCTGTAAGATTTCTCTTTCTCATTCTAAGCTTGTAAAGATCAGAATGAGAAAAAACAGGGAAGGTGTCTATATGGGTACACATAAGCAGATTACTTTCTCCTCTCCTTGCTATTAAGTTAGAAAAACCCCCGGGAACCTTCTGAACTTCTATTTTAAAACCGGCTCTTTCTAAAATTAAAGATAAAAATTTATAAAGTCTTCTCTCCTTCCCCGTGGGAGTAGGAGTTTCTATAAGTACACGCAGTATCTCCAGAATCCTTTTTTGCAAGACAGAAATTTTATTTTCCCTCATCTTACCTTTTCCTTTCCAAAAGATTAAATAAATATGCCATAAGGTCAAGTAAAATTTCTAAGGCGGTAAAGTTGACTTTTGTCAATTTTAAATTATTTTTATGAGTAAATTTATTTTGTCTGAAGAGGTAAAAAGATGTTAGAGGTGAGAGAGCTTGAGAAGAGTTTTGGGGGAGTTAAGGCTGTGAACAAATGCTCCCTGAGAGTAGAAGAGGGCTCCATTACCGGTCTTATTGGACCCAATGGGGCAGGGAAGACAACTGTTTTTAATTTAATTAGCGGGGTTTACAAACCAGATGGAGGAGAGATATGGTTCATGGACGACAGAATTGACGGACTACCATCTCACGAGATTGCCCGTAAATCAATTGCCAGAACCTTTCAGATTCCAAGAGAGTTTAAGGAGATGACAGTCCTTGAAAACCTTATGCTGGTTCCCAAACAGCAGGCAGGAGAAAATATATTTAATACTTTGTTTAGACCGGGATATGTAAGGATTCAGGAAAGAAAGATTATGGAAAAAGCTATAGGTATACTGGAATTTGTGGAACTTATTCACCTTAAAGATGAGTATGCAAAAAATCTTTCCTCTGGACAGAAAAAACTCCTGGAGCTTGCCAAAATCCTCATGTCTGATCCTCGAATAATTCTTCTTGATGAACCAGGAGCAGGAGTAAACCCAACTTTAATGAAAAAATTAGTTGAGAATATAGAAAGGCTCCGTGAAAAGGGTATAACCTTCTTTCTTATTGAACATGATATGGATCTTGTTACATATCTTTGTGATAAGGTAATTGTTATGAATAAAGGACGCAAGATGACAGAAGGAACACCTTATGAAATAAAAAAAGATAAAAAAGTTCTTGAGGCTTATCTGGGAGGATAAATTTTGGCATCAATACTGAAAGTAGAAAACCTGCGGACCGGATACGGAAAAACAGAAATCCTTCACGGTGTTTCCTGTGAGGTTAAAAAAGGAGAAGTTGTTACAATCATTGGACCCAATGGAGCAGGCAAGTCAACTCTGATGAAAGCAATCCTGGGACTTTTAAAACCAACAGAGGGAAAGATAGTATTTAACAACAAAGATATAACCGGCAAAAGTCCCAATCAGATAGTAAGAGAAGGAATATGTTATGTTCCTCAATCGGATAATGTGTTTCCCTCTTTAACCGTAGAGGAAAACCTTGAGATGGGAGCTTTCATAAAAAAAGATGGGTATCGAGAAAAAATAGAAGAAATCTATCAAATATTTCCAGACCTGAAAGAAAAAAGAAAGACAAAAGTTAAAAAATTAAGCGGGGGACAACGTCAGATGGTAGC
>JAGGZA010000084.1 GCA_021162265.1 Candidatus Aerophobota bacterium
ATGCAGTGGAGTATAAGTTAAATAGAATAAACAGGAAATGATAAAAAATTTTGTTTATTTTATCCTTTAATTACTCCAAGAGGAGTCATTTTTACAACTTTCCTGGAAAGACCGGCTTTTTCTACCACATTGACTACTTCATCAACATCTTTATAGGCATCAGGCATCTCTTCATTAATAGTTCCCTTTCCTTTTGCCATAACAATAATTCCCTTTTTCTCAAGTTCTCTTTCTATCGACCTTCCTCTTGCTGCTTTCTTTGCTGCAGTACGTGATAAGACTCTCCCTGCCCCATGACAGGTACTTCCCCAGGTTTCCTGCATGGCACGTTCACTGCCTACGAGGACATAGGAGTTTGTTCCCATGTCTCCGGGAATGAGCACTGGCTGGCCTACTTTTCTGTAAATTTCGGGAACATGAGGATGACCGGCAGGAAATGCTCTTGTCGCTCCTTTTCTGTGAACAAAAACTGTTTTCTCTTTTCCGTTTAATTTATGCCTTTCAAACTTTCCTATATTATGACATACATCGTAAACCAGTTTCATCCCGAGCTCCTTTGGAGAAAGGTTGAGTATCTTCTGGAAAGCTTCTCTTGTCCAGTGCATCATTATTTGCCTGTTTGTCCAGGCGTAGTTTGCTGCACCTGCCATAGCAGCAAAGTAATCCTTTCCCTCCGGGGAAGTTAAGGGAGCGCAGGAAAGCTGTCTATCGGGTAAGGAGATATGGTATTTGTCAACCGCCCTTCTCATTATGGCAAGGTAGTCATCACATACCTGGTATCCCAGTCCTCGAGAGCCAGAGTGGATGATTACCACGACCTGTCCTTTAAAAAGTCCGAATACATTGGCTACAGTTTCATCAAAAACTTCTTCTACTATATCTATTTCCAGAAAATGGTTTCCGGAACCAAGAGTTCCCAGCTGGTCAGAACCTCTTTTGTAGGCGGTTTTACTTACTTTTTCAGGGTCTGCTCCTTCCATTGTTCCATAATCTTCGCACCTTTCAAGGTCTTCTTCCTCTCCATATCCTCTTGCAATAGCCCATTTTGCTCCATCTTTGAGGACTTTTCTTAACTCAGATGTGGAAAGTTTTAATTTGGAAGTAGAGCCAACTCCACAGGGGATAATGTTGAAAAGGGCAGAAAGTAGCTGCCTTAACTTGGGTTTGATGTCTTTTTGTTCCAGGTTAGTTCTGACAAGTCTTACCCCACAGTTTATATCGTAACCTATTCCCCCTGGTGAGATTATCCCTCCCTCATCAGGGTCAGTTGCCGCTACTCCTCCGATAGGGAAACCATATCCCCAGTGCATATCAGGCATAGCGAGGGAGTATTTAATTATACCGGGAAGGTAGGCTACATTTTTCACCTGGAGAGGGGTTCTATCTCTTTCTGCTACTTTTAGCATTCTTTCATTTGTATAAAGCCTTCCTGGAACTTTCATCCCTTCAGATTTGGGTATTTCCCATCTGTAATCATCTATTTTCTTTATATTAAACTCAGTGGTCATTTTAACTCCAGCTCACTTTCAGGATTTATTCTTTTTAGTAGTAATAATAGAGATTTCTTGCTAAAGGTCAAGGAATTTCTATTTATTTGACAGTTGGTACCTTTTCATTATACTTTTTATCTTAGTATTGTAGGTTGTAGTAAGGTGTACAGGTATTTTGCGAAAAATCAAACTGGAAGGAGAGTAAAGTGAAGAAGGGGAGAAAATTTATAAATCTTCTACTGATTAGCTTAATTTTGCAGTTTCTTGGTGTTGGTTATGCTCTGGCAGACCAGTCTTCTCTTAAGGCAGGGAAGATTCTGGGTGCTCAATTTCTTGTTACCGGAGCGGTAACTGAGTTTGAAACCAAGGTTAGTGGAACAGGCGGTGGAGTGATTAGTTTTCATGGAATTGCTATAGGTGGTAAGAAGTACGAGTCTGTGGTTGGTCTTGATTTGAGGATATTTGATGTGAATACCTCTGAAATATTGGCAGCTGAAAATGTAACGGAAAAAATTGTATCAACAAAGCTGACCATTGCAGGTTACTACAAGGGAATAGGTTTTGGGACATCGGAGTTTAACAAAACCCCAATTGGAGAAGCAACAAGAAAAGCAATAGAGAAGGCAGTTAAGGTGATTTGTGATAAGCTGGAAAAGGTTCCATGGCAGGGTAGAGTAAGTTTAGTTAAGTCTGGAAGAGTATATATAAATGTGGGTTCAAAGGGAGGAGTAAGCCCGGGTGATGAATTTGTCGTATATAGAAAGGGTGAGGAGATTATTGACCCTGATACAGGAGAGTCCCTGGGATTTGAGGAGGAGAAGATAGGAAAAATCAGGGTTACTACGATAAGGGAAAAGTTCTCTGTGGCAAAGGTTGTAGAGGGGCAGCAGCCTCAAAGAGGGGACGTTATAAGAGTAGAGAGCAAAGGTGAGGAGAGCAAACTTAAGGAACCAAAGAAAAGAGTGGCTGTTGCGAGCTTTGAAAATAAAGTTCCCCATGTATGGTGGAATGAGAGTTCCTGGAAAATAGGAAAAGGGATACAGGATATGCTTATTACCGCCCTTGTAAAGAGCGGGAAGTTTATCGTTCTGGAAAGAGAGGAGCTTGAGAAGGCAATAAGGGAACAGAGTATTTCTCAGAGAGAAAGCGGTGGTGGGAGTGCAGTTTCCACCATTTCCCAGGCAGGAGGATTAATAGTTGTAAGGCAAAGAGGCGGTGAAATTTTATTCGAAGACTTCTCTTCTTATGGAATGGGACAGACACCACCATTTGGAAGATGGAAGGTTAAGGGTGGAAGTTATCATATCGAACAGGCTGTACAGCCAGATGGGAAGATAGGAAATGTTCTTAAAGGAGATGGAGGCAGGATATTTATCAATGGTAATTGGAAAAATTATATTTTAGAGGTAAATACCAAAGATGGTGAAGCCTGCGTCTATTTTAGACTATCCGGTGATGGAAGTAGAGGATACTATGTACATCATGGTCTGGGAGGAAGTCCGCCTATCGATCTCTACAAATTTGTCGGAAATACAAAACAAAAGATAGCTCAAAGCAAAGGCATCAATCTTGTAGGCTGGTGGTATCTCAGGATAGAGGTAAAAGGTCCATCAATAAAGGTATTTGCAAACGGACAGAAAGTTATTGATATTATTGACAATGATCCTTCTCTTTCATCAGGTGGTATAGGGATTGGAAGCTGTTATGGTGGTGTTTATTTTGATAATGTGAGGGTTGCTTCAATAAAGTAATCTCATGGGAGCCAGTTCCCGATGCGAGATATCATTTTGCTTTAGTTTCGAGGGAAAAAGGTGGATCAGAGGAGATGGCTCCTTTTTAAATATCAAATATTATCTGCACTTCCCATAGATTATTATTTTTAATTACTTCAACTCCGTGATAAGTTACAGCTTTGATTTCTGTTTTCAGTGTGTGTTTTGAGGGGTCAATTTTTTCACCCCTGCAGGTAGCTTCAAGTCCGGTTTTATCTAATTTATGGATATTAAATTCTTTAAACAACCATCCATCGGTGTTAAACCTGCACAGAAGCTCTCTGAGCCAGTCAATTAAAATATCTTCTATTTCTCCTCCCGGAATTTTTATATCGGTGGCTTTTTGAGGATGAACCCTGGATATGTCAGCAATTATGTCAAACATAGCATATCCTGCATTAGAGAAAAGCTCTGCAAGATTTTCTCCTTTTACTCTTATACCTATATCAGCTGTATGATTGATAAATTCATATTTCTTCATATCAGATAAATAATACAGCTTTAAAAGGGTAAGTCAAGAAAATAGTAATAATCCTGCATGAGGAGACATAGTGTCAAGTTAATTCTTAGCTCTCCCAAAATTTCCTCCCATAGTCTTTTTTATTTGAACCTCCCATGTTCTGTCCTTTTATCTTGTGGCACGGGAGGTATTTTGCTTTATTTTACCTTCCTTGTCTACCCTATAACCTCCAGGCACAATTAATGATACACTACCCTGACTTTGATGCGTTAATTTGACAAAATTGTATAGTGAGGGTATGATAATTAAAGGGTAGCTGTTTTTTGTAAAGCGGATATGTGGTTAGAAGGGTAAAAGAAAATAGGGCTTTTTGATTTTCCCCTGTAATATTTTAAGAAGGGGAGGATAATGAGTGAAGTTAGATATTTGCCCACTGAGGTAAAAGTGGAGGTTCTTCATCGTATCTGGGCGGGAGAAAAGATTACACATGTTGCCAGTGAATGTGGTATCAGCAGGCAGGTAATTTATACCTGGAAAAGAAAGGCTGAAGAAGTCCTTTACCAGGCTCTTAAAGAGAAAAGAAGAGGGCCAAAACCACCCCGCTCACCTGAGAAAGACCAGGCAGAACGGACACATAAAAAATCGAATGATCCTTCCCTCAGTCAGAAGAGAAATCATCAGAAGAGTCCTTCCCGGAAAAGTTCCATTTTGCTATCTCTTTCTGTCAACCATAAGGTCAACCATAAGGTAAACCATAAGGTAAACGTGGGTAACGGCAGGAGACCTGAACGATGTCCTGTATGTGGGTGTGAAAAAATTTACAAGAACGGGACCTATATAAGGAAAGTCCATAGCAACGGGCATAAAGGAATAGAAATTGTTCAACGCTATATCTGCGTTTGGTGCAAAAGCTCTCTTCACTGAATAAATTTTAACAGGCAATCTTTCCTTCAGGAAAGAGGTTTCTCTGATATTTTTAAGGAATGTTATCTTTTTAGCGAATAGAAGAGAGGAGTGGAATATTATTTTTATAGTTACTTTTCAAAAAACTTTTATAAAAGTTATTAAGGAAAGTTAGTAATGAATAGGTGGAAAGTTATCTCTACCTTAAGACAAAAAGGAAGAATGTCCAAGAGAGATATAGTAAGAACTTGCAATCTATCTCTCCCAACAGTAGATAAGATTATGAAAATTTATTTAAAGAAGAGAGTAGTTCAGGAGGCTGGTTTTGATAGATCATCCGGAGGAAGAAGACCTGTGCTTTATGAATTTAACAGGAGAGCAAAGTATGCTATAGGTGTTGATTTTGAGATACCCGAGCTAACCATAATTATTGCCGATTTAAAGGGAAAAGCTGTAGATAGGTATTTTTCTTATCTTCCAGATAAAAAAAGTGCTTCCTCTGTAATCTCCTATGTAGGAGAGAAAATAGATGAGCTTTTATTAAGAAGAAAACTTACAGCTAAGGACATAGTAGGTGTTGGGTTTGGTGCTCCGGCTTTTCTTAATCAAAGCAGGATAACTATTTCCGGGAAAAACCTTCCCTCCTGGAAAGATGTCCCCGTTAAAGAAATTTTAGAGGAAAGACTGGGTATTCCTGTTTTCGTTGATAATGATGTTAATTTTATGAGTTTGTCTGAAAGTTACTATATGAATTACAGGGATAAGGTCCTGGTTTATCTTGCTTTGAGAAAGGGGACAAAAGGAGATATAAGAATGGGAGCAGGGGTGCTGGTTAACGGTGAGGTTTTTCATGGAGCCCACGGAAATGCAGCAACTCTTCGTCATGCCTACATTGATTTTTCCTCCCGGAGAAAGTATGAGGAGGTAATTGAAGATGTAATGAAAATTCAAAACCCCCGGAGTATGGTGTTAAAGTTAAGAGACCATCTTTTAACTCCTATGCTTAATATGATAGTCCTTTTTGATCCTGCAAGAGTGGTAATAAATGCCGGGATTCTGGGAAAATGGGAAGATATTTTTATTAAAAAGTGCGAGGAGGGATTAAAAAAACGCCTTTACAGGTTGTTTAACTGGGATTTCAGGGTGGAGATAGCCCGTGATAGAGAAACGCCCTGTGCAAAAGGTGCGGCTATTTATGTTTTGCAGAAGGTTTTTGGAGACCCTTATTTATTTTTAAAGAACTTTTAAGAGAAAATTTTTAAGAGAAGAGGTATGAAAGGTCGAAGGGGGTGAAAAGTTAAAAAGACCACCAACCTCAGGGTAAAAAGGTAATAAAATAAAGGAGAGGAAATTGCGTAAATTAATGTTGGTTCTTTTAATTTTAGGCCTTCTGGTAAGTTGGTTTTGTGGGGTAAGTTTTGCCGGGAGAACTGTCTCTGTGCTCGGGGTGTGGGGAGGTGGTGAGAGAGATGCTTTTATGAAGGCTATGGAGCCCTTTGAGGCAGCTACAGGGATAAGAGTTGAATTCACCGGTACACGTGACCTCCCGGCAGTACTTACCACAAGGGTAGCAGCCGGTAACCCTCCAGATATTTCTGTTTTACCTAATCCTGGTCAGATGCAGGAATTTGCCAGGGTAAGAGCACTTGTTGATCTTGGCAGCTTTATGGATATTAACAAATTACGAAACGAATACGCTGAGACGTGGATAGATCTTGGCAGTTATGAGGGTAAGCTGTATGCTATTTTCTTTTCAGCAGACCTTAAAAGTCTTGTATGGTATAATCCCAGAGCATTTGCTGATGCAGGGTATGATGTGCCGGGAACCTGGAATGAGTTAATCACACTTTCTGATAAAATCGTTTCCCAGGGAAAAACTCCCTGGTCTATTGGACTTGAGTCAGGTGCTGCCAGTGGATGGCCTGGAACTGACTGGATTGAAGATATTATGTTGCGAATTGCAAAACCAGAGATTTATGATAAGTGGGTTAATCATGAGATACCGTGGACAGACCCTGTGGTGAAGCGCGCCTGGCAGATTTTTGGTCAGATTGCCCGTAATAAAAATTATGTATATGGTGGACCAGCAACCGAGCTTACTACAAATTTTGGCGAAGCTCCCAATGCACTGTTTACCAGTCCTCCACGGGCTTATATGCACAAACAGGCTACTTTTATTAAGAGTTTCATTCTCAAGTATAACCCTCAGCTTGTACCGGGCAAGGACTTCAGTTTCTTTCCCTTCCCTTCTATTGATCCGGAATATGGAGTTCCAGCTTTGGGGGCTGCTGATATGTTCTCGGTATTTAACGATACCGAAGAAGCAAGAGCTCTTATGCGTTACCTTGCAACACCTGGTGCCCAGGAGATATGGGTTGCTCAACTGGGAAAACTCTCTGCCAACAGGAGGGTAAACCCCAATGCTTATCCCGATGACCTTACCCGTAAGGCTGCGAAGATACTGGCAAATGCCAGGACTTTTCGCTTTGATGGTTCTGATCTTATGCCTGCTGCTGTAGGTTCTGGTTCTTTCTGGACAGGTATCCTTGACTATGTTAGTGGCGAGGATCTTGATTCTGTTTTGAAGAGAATTGAAGCAACAGCTGTTGATGCTTACAAGAGGTAAACTTTAGTTAGTTTGTGGCTGCTAAGGCGGTCACAAACTAACTTCTTTAACAGAGAGAGAAAAAATGTATACAAAAAAGCTAACTCCCTGGTTATATCTTTTCCCGGCATTAGCTATATTAGGATTTTTCTTAATTTATCCTTCCTTTCATACCCTTTATCTTTCCTTTTTCAACAGAGATTCCAGTATGTTTGCAGGGATAAATAATTACCTGTATGCTTTCACAAACAGGATTATGCTGACAGCATTTAGAAATAATGCCTTATGGGTGGTAGTTTTTACCACATTAACTGTTTTTCTTGGGCTTATTTTTGCTGTTCTTTTTGACAGGGTAAAGTACGAGGTTATTGTTAAATCTATTATTTTTATGCCCATGGCTATTTCTTTTGTAAGTGCAAGTGTTATATGGAAATTTGTCTATGCCTATAGACCTTTTCACACTCCTCAAATTGGTGTTATCAATGCTTTGCTCAGGGCATTTCACCTGCCACCTGTAGCCTGGTTAATTGAAAGACCCTGGATTAACAATCTCTGTCTTATAGCTGTTGGAGTGTGGGTTTGGACAGGG
This sequence comes from Candidatus Aerophobota bacterium, assembly GCA_021162265.1. Taxonomy (GTDB): domain Bacteria; phylum Aerophobota; class Aerophobia; order Aerophobales; family B3-G15; genus CBFDTW01. The sequence goes on from JAGGZA010000084.1 coordinate 7,820, forward strand.
TTTTGTATGGTTGTTCTATCAGCGTCTTATAAGAGTATCCCCAAACAGTTTCTGGAGGCAGCCCGGGTTGATGGGGCCGGGGAGTGGAAGATATTCTGGAAGATAATCTTACCATTGCTTACACCAACTGTTGTTGTACTTGCCACTACCATGGTTGTTTTTGTGCTGAAGGTATTTGATATTGTTTATGTTATGACCAACGGAAATTTCTCTACCGAGGTTATTGCTAACAGGATGTATAAAGAGATGTTTCAGTTCAGAAATTTTGGCAGAGCAAGTGCTATCGCAGTAGTACTGTTGTTGTTCGTTCTTCCTGTGATGTTGTTTAACCTCAGTCGATTTAAAAGAGAAAAACTATGATGACAAAGAGAACAGGAAGGATTTTATCCCGTGTGCTTTTGCATACCACTGTTATTTTTATTGCTTTTTTGTGGCTTATTCCTACAGTTGGTGTGCTTGTAACATCATTCAGACCCGCTCAAGATGTGGGAAACAGTGGCTGGTGGACGGTATTTGAAAACATATTTACTTCAGCACGCTTTACTTTGATGAATTACAAGTTGGTTATAAGCAGATTAGGTATTGGTAGAGCTTTTTTAAATAGTTTTATTATTACTATTCCTTCTACTATAATTCCTCTGGTAGTAGCTCTTTTTGCAGCTTATGCTCTTGCCTGGATGAGATTTTTTGCTCGTCCCTTTATCTTTATGGTAATGATAGCCCTCCTGGTTGTTCCTTTGCAGCTTACCTTTATCCCTATTTTATATATTTTTAACAAGCTTTCTCTTGCAGGAACTTTCCCTGGAATCTGGCTTGCTCATACTGGATACGGACTCCCTCTTGCTATATACATGTTATACAACTTCATTTCAGGGTTACCAGAGGAGATTATTGATTCTGCCTCTATAGACGGAGCATCTCCATTTTATACATTTTTACGTATCGTATTACCGCTTTCTGTACCCATTATTGCTTCTCTCGTTATTTTTCAATTTTTATGGGTATGGAATGACCTTCTGGTTGCACTTATCTATCTTGGGGGAACGCCCGATGTAGCTCCCATTACTGTACAGATAAGCAGTTTGGTTGGTTCTTATGGTCAGGATTGGGAACTTCTTACGGCAGCAGTTTTTATCTCTATTATTCCCTCTATTTTGGTCTTTTTTGGATTGCAACGTTACTTTATCAGGGGTATTCTGACAGGTTCAATTAAAGGATAAGTAAGGATAAAAGGTGTATTCTAATCTATCAGCCTATGAGAAGATTGTTGGTTCCAGGGAAATTGAGGAAATACTCACCCTTGCAGATAAAATTAAAGGTATCTCAGTGGTGCATGTTAACTCAACTTTTGAAGGTGGAGGAGTGGCAGAGATTTTACGAAGTCTTGTTCCTTTATTTAACCTTGCAGGTATTCATTGCCGGTGGGAGGTTATCCGGGGGACAGACAAGTTTTTCCGCACAACTAAATTTTTCCATAATCTCCTGCAGGGTATTTCTTTTGAAGGAAAGAATAAAATCAGCATTTCTGAAGAGATGCTGGATGAATACAGGAGAGTGAATGAGGAAAATATAAAGAAGATTGACCTTACCTCTGATATCGTGATAGTCCATGATCCTCAACCTGCAGCTTTAATCAAGGCTAAAAAGGATAATAAATGGGTGTGGAGATGCCATATAGACCTATCTAATCCAGATAGGAAGACCTGGAATTACCTTAGCTCCTATATTAAAGAATATGACGCTGCTGTATTTTCTCTCGAGGATTTTGTCCAATCTCTGCCTTTAGCCTGTTATATAATTCCTCCTTCCATAGACCCCTTAAATGAGAAAAATAAAAAGCTTTCATCAGATGAGATAAAAAGTGTGCTTAAAAGATTGAAAATTCCTCAGGAAAAACCCATTTTGCTTCAGGTGTCGCGTTTTGATTATTTTAAGGACCCTGTAGGGGTAATAAAGATGTATCGTATGGTAAAAAAGAAGGTTGACTGTCAGCTTATTTTGGCAGGAGGAGAAGCAAAAGATGACCCAGAAGGTCCGGAAGTTCTTACCAGGGTTAGAGAAGAAGCAGGGGATGATTCTGATATTCATATTTTAAATCTTCCTCCCGAAAGTTTTTTCGAGATAAATGCTTTACAGAGAAGTGCTGAAGTTGTAATTCAAAAATCGCTAAAAGAAGGATTTGGTTTAACAGTCACAGAGGCTCTGTGGAAAGCTCGCCCTGTAGTTGGAGGTAATGTTGGAGGAATAAGGCTACAGATAATGCAGGGCAAAAACGGTTTTTTGGTCAGCTCACCTGAGGAGGCAGCAGAAAAAGTCGAGTACCTGCTGAAAAATCCCTCTGTTGCTTGTAAGATGGGAAAAGCCGGTAAGAGGCTGGTTAAGGATAAGTTTCTCATTACTCGCCATCTCAAGGATTATCTCAGGATGATGACAGAGATTTTAAATTAACTGAATCTATTACAATTGTTTACCTTCCTGATCCCATTTTCTCTTTATGATACCTTATAATTACTTTTGACACCTTATGCTTTTATGTTAAAATTAAAGGCAGAA
>JAGGZA010000038.1 GCA_021162265.1 Candidatus Aerophobota bacterium
AAATTTTCTATAAGTTCTATGCCTTTTTCAGGACCAAGAACAAAAATACCGGTGGCAAGAGCATCAGCACTTGTGCAGTCAGGAGCAATTATTGTAACTGACATAGGATTATTCTGAACTGTCCATCCCGTAGAAGGATTTATTATATGTCCAAACCGTTTTCCCTGAATAATATAGTATCTCCGATAGTCACCAGAAGTAGCAACTGCTTTATCAGTCACCTCAAGTATGTCTACAATACCTCTGTCTTTGCGTGGATGCTGAACGCCTATTCTCCACCTTCCATGGGGACCGTTACCCATGCAGTACATATCACCTCCTGCATTCACCAAAGCATCTTTTACACCCTCTCTTTTTAAAACCTTTATAGCTTTATCCACGGCATATCCCTTAGCTATACCTCCAAGATCAATTCTCATACCTTTTTTTTCAAGAGAAACTCTATCATCCTTAACCTTAACATATTTGTAACCAACGAGAGAAAGTGCATCCATCAATTCTCTCGATGTTGGCAACCTCTTTTTTATTCCCATCCTCTGCCAGAGCCTTACCAGTGGACCAACAGTAATATCAAAAGCACCATTTGTAATGCGAGAAAAATAAAGTGCTCTCAAAATAACTTCCTTCACTTCAGGAGAAGCCTTTAGCTCCCCTTTTCTGTTAAGAATGCCGACTTCACTTCTGGGATTATAGTCATTCATAAGAGAATTAATTTTCTTTATTTCTTCAAAAGCTCTTTGAATTTTCCAGAGGGGAGCATCGGCAATTACTGTAACCTGTGTTGTCATAATGATCTGGGTTAAAGTGATAAATCTTGCCTTAACCTCGACTTTTAAAAATAAAAAGGAAAAGACCATCAAAACTATAAATAAACCTCTTACCTTTCTCATTTCTAAATAAACCTCAACCTAAAATTACAGGCTTCACATCGCATATACTGGAAAAAAGGTCCCGTAACTGTTCATCCACAGTGAAATAAAAAATTTGCCATTCCTGCTTAACAAGCTGCCTGCATATCTCAATTTGTTTCCTTCTCCTCGCAGTATCAGAGGTAAGAAAGGCATCATCAAGAAGAATAAAAGTTCCTTCTGGAAATCCTCTTTTAAGAAGACCTAATCTTAATGAGAAAAGAATCTGGTCCTTTGTCCCGCTGCTTAAAACATCTCTGGGATAAATCTTCCCATCTTTACTCAAAGCATATATCTTTCCATCTTTCCATAACAATCTTTTGTAGTAACCAGAGGTAATTTCCTTAAAGAAAAAACTTGCTCCACTTTCCTCATCGCATATAGTTTTATCAAGAACCTTTTCCATTTCTCTGCTCACCTGAAAAAGAATATCTTTTGCCAGCAAAGCTGCTTTCTTATCAAAGTAAAAGGATTCAAGCTCCTCCTCTATCTCTTTAAGTTGCCTCCATATGTCTGTAACATCCTCTACACCCAGCTTTCCAAGCTCTCCATAGGTAAAGGAAGTAATCTCTGAATCCAGATCCCTGATTTCTCTATCCAGCTTCAAAATTATTCCTTCAATCTTTTCCTCGTTTTTCAACTCTTCCTCTGAGATATCAGGACGTTTTACCTCCTTTAATGCTTGCCTTTCCCACTCCAAGAAGTCATCTGTTCCCAGAAGATCTTTTAAAACCTGTGCTTTTGACTCCATTTTTAATTTTAAACTTTGCTTTTCCCTCAATTTTTCTCCCAATTTGTCTGAAGTAGAAAGACCTGTTTTGTTGCATAATTCCCTTATCTTCTCTTCTACCTCCCTCAACTTCCTGTTAACATCATTAAAACCCTCTTTCTTCTCTTTCAGTTTTAAAAGTTTCTTTTTCCTTTCCTCCAAGATATATGCTAATCTATCAGTAATTTGAGAGATAGAGAAATCAACAGATTCTGACCTTTCAATCACATCTTTAACTTCTATAATTCCAGGCCATATTTTTTTGGCTTCTGAAAGAAGAGCATCTTTTTTTCTCTTTAATTCAACCTCTCGCATTTTGTAAAGATAAGAAAAAACCAAGAAAAATACCCCTCCTGTAAAGATTATAAGAGAAAGAAAGATATAGAGCATCTTCAAATTTTCCATTGCTTTGAAAAAGAAAAAAAACAACCCACCCAATACCAAACTTGAACCTGAGATAAAATAATAGGTAACCTTTGGCTTAACTTCTTCAGTATTTTTTTCCAGACCCAAAATTTTTTTTGCCTCTTCAAGAATAAAAAGTCCATCTATCCTATCTTTTCTGGAGACAAGTTCCGTCCTCTCCCTCTTAAAATCGTCTTCCCTTTTACTAAGTTCTTCTATCTCTCTTCTTATCCCTTGAATATCTTCTTCGTAGTTTTGCTTTAAATTTGAAAGAGACTCATATTCTCTCTCTCTCTTAACCCACTCTTTATAACTTTCCTCATCGTATCTTTCATAATCAAGAAGAAGATTTTTACAATTTAACCATTCCCTGTAAGCTTTCTTTACCTTTTCTATTTTTATATAAGACTTTAAAAGAATTATTCTGGACCTTTTTTGCAAAAGGTTATTCCTTTCTTTAACCTTTTCTTCCAATTCTCTCTCTTTCTGGCGTATCTTTTCCAGTCTCTCAATTGCCTCAAGTAAATTCTTACTCTTCTTTTCTTTTTCATTTATTTTTGATTTTCTATAGAAAGGTTTACGATCACTCCATTCTCCTGCAGGTGTAAGACCAACCTCTTCCCCAATTTTTTCCCATATCTTTGCTATATTAACAGGAACTCCCAGGAGAAATTCTTTAATCTTATCCTGCCATTCTTCTTCCTCTCTCAAACTAAGATCCCCTGCCCTGATTATAAAGAGACTGGCAAGGTGGTAGTGAGGAAGATTTATAATTCTCTCAAATTTGAAATTTCCGGGAAAGGTATACTCCCTATCCCTATGCCTGACAGTTAAAACAATATTTCCCTTTTCTCGAAAAAAGTCCTCCTCAAATCTTTCCTGCCCAGGAAATATACTTTTTTTCCTGAAGAGAGCAAATGTTATAGCATCAATTAATGCAGTCTTTCCCGTCTCATTTCTTCCATAAATTAAATTAATGTTATCGCAACTTAAATGAAAATTCTCAAGGGGTCCATAGTTTACTATATTTATTTCCTCTATTCTCATTATCTTAATCTACCAAGAGCTGAAAGAGTAAGCTCTAAAGCCCTTTCTTTAAGACTCTCATCACAATCCATATTTCTGAGTTTCTCTACAAGAAGTGCAAGAACAGGACTCTCAACAAGATCACCCCAGTGTTTAATCTCGCATGAAATATTTATCTGATTGAACAAAGCTTTACTTTTTTCCTCAATTTTTCTTAAATCCTCTCTAAATTTAGTCTCATCAACCCTTATGGAGCCTCTAACTTTTCCGTCAAGCATAACCTTCTTAGAAGCTAAATTTTGAATGTCTCTTTCAATCTTTTCAAGCAAGCCCTCCTCATTCCCTGGAAAAACCACCCACTCAACTCTCCTCCAATAAGGGGAAATATCAACCGGTACCCTTTCAATCTCAACTTTCCCATGAGACTCAACTGACACAAGAGCTACAAACCTCTCACCTATAGAACGTCTGCTGGTAGCAACGGGAGAGCCGGGATAAACAACCTCGGTTTTGTTAAAACTAAGATGAATAAAAGTTGAATGATAGTGACCAAGAGCAAGGTATCTTGTCTTCCCATCCACATCCCACCTGTAAATAGGCATATACTTTGCTTCTTCACCAAGTTCTGTATAAATATCAGGAGATTTTCTATCGTAAAAAGTACCATGTGCTATAATAAGGTGAGGTTGCGAACCAAGCTTTTGCACACACCGGGAAAAATTAAGTTGAGGATGAAAAGGAATCCCCATAATCTCTATTCCTTCCAAGTTAATAATGGAAGGATTATCACGAAAAACAAACGTATTTTCTCCATAATAAAACTGAGAGGAGTAAGAAAGATAATCATGATTTCCAGGTATAATTAAAACAGGCATCTTTAACCTCTCCAGAATACTCCTTACCTTTTCCCTTAAAAAAGATGCTTCAATATCACTATCAAATAAATCTCCTGCGATGATCAATCCATCAGCTAACTCCTGTGTTTTAGAAATTATCCAGGAAAGTACATTTAAACGGAATGGTTCATCTCTTTTAAGGTGAAGGTCTGCGGTGTGGATAAATTTCACTCCCATTACTTAGGATCTTTAGTCTCTTAAATTTACTTTAACCATAGCAAATGAGCAAGTTATGTCAATAATTCTTGACACCTGGCATTGTAAAGGTAGAATGGACATAGAGTTATTGAAGATGGAAGAACAAAAAAAATCCAAAGATATTCTGGTGGTAGGGGTGGGAAACATATTAATGGGTGACGAGGGAATCGGGATTCACGTGATAAAGGAATTAGAAAAGTTAAATCTCCCTGAAGATGTAGAAATAATGGATATAGGAGTTTCTTCTTTTTCTCTCATTTCTTATCTTTCGGACAGAAAAAAAGTCATAATTATTGACGCAGTAAAATCAGGTGGGAAAGCAGGAACCATCTATCGCTTCTCAATTGAAAATATAGAAATAGAAACCGGAAGATATCTCTCTCTTCATCAAATAGGCATTGGTGATATATTGAGTCTTTTGCATCACAATCTAATATCAGGAGAGGTAATAATTATAGGAGTAGAACCCGGGGAAATTAGATGGGGAATGGAGCTTTCTCCCTGTCTTAAAGAGAAGATACCTCAAATACTAACCTTAGTGTTAAAAGAAATATCGCCAGAGGAAAGATAAGTGTTGATATTGGGGATTGAAACATCCTGTGATGAAACGGCGGTAGCAGTGGTTGAAGATGGACAGAAAATTCATTCAAATCTTGTAGCCTCGCAGGTAGAACTTCATAAAGAGTTTTATGGAATAGTTCCTGAGGTAGCCTCAAGAAAGCATTTAGAGGTTATCTTACCACTCATAAAGGAAAGTTTAAAAAAAGCTAAAGTTGATCTAAGAGATATAGATGCAGTTAGTGTAACCTATGGTCCCGGACTTCTTGGTTCTTTGCTTGTAGGAGTTATGGTAGCCAAAGGTATTGCCTTTTCCCTTGATCTTCCCCTGATAGGAATAAATCACCTTGAAGCTCATCTCCATGCTGCTTTTCTTTCTAATCCTTTGCTTTCCCCTCCTCTTATTGGGCTTGTCATTTCTGGGGGACATACAGAGCTTGTCTATCTATCCAGAAGTGGAAATTATCAACTTCTCGGTTCTACCAGAGATGACGCGGTAGGCGAGGCATTTGATAAGGTAGCAAGAATTTTAAATCTTGGTTATCCTGGGGGACCGGTAATTGAAAGAATAGCCAAAAAAGGAGATCCTTCAAAAATCAGACTACCAATACCTCAATTTAAAGAAGAAACTTTTGATTTTAGCTTCAGTGGGTTAAAAACAGCGGTGCTTTATCTAGTAAACCAGCTAAAAAGGAAAAATCTTCCCATCCCTGTGGAAAACATAGCAGCAAGCTTCCAACTGCAGATAGCAAGAATTATTCAGGAGAGAATAGCAAAAGCCTCCTCCCTGAAAAAAATTCAAAAGGTGGTAATTGGAGGAGGTGTAGCATCTAATACCTTTATTAAAAATTTTCTCTTTAATGAATTTAAAGGAAAATTACAGATATATATACCTCCGCCACAGCTTTGCACTGACAATGCAGCTATGGTAGCAGCTCTTGCTTACCATAAAATAAAAAAAGGAGAAATTTCCTCCCTTTCTCTTGAAGCTCAACCAGGCCTAAAAATTGGATAAATTTAACTTAAACCACCCATTTCCTCTAATCTTTCCAGAAGTCTTTCTATCTCCTCATCAATAATCCACTTATCATAAATTGTTTCATCTATATCTTTTAAAAAACGGGAAGGCTTCATAAGCACAGCCTGACGCCAGTTACCAGCAATTATCGGATAGCAAAGATATAGCTCCTCTTTTGCTCTTGTTGTGGCTACATAAAGAAGTCTCCTTTCCTCTTCCAGTCCATCAGGGTATCTAAGAGCTTTTGCTGCCGGGAAACGACCATCAGCAAGCCATATAACAAAAACTACTGACCACTCAAGACCTTTTGCCTGATGGACTGTAGATAAAATCACGCATTCATCTTCCTCTCCTCCAACTACCACAGTCTCTGATTCCACACTCCCCAAAAGGGCAAGCTCTGAGAGAAAGTGTCTCAAGGAGGAGTAACCTCGCGCAAAACTTGCCAGTTGATTTAAATCTTCTATCCTCTCTTCATAATCGGGATACTTTGACTTCAGATAATCCTCATACCCATGCTGAAGAATAAAGTGAATCATACCTGATGGATTTCTCTGAAATGATTCATCCTGTAAGAATTTAATATTTTCAACAAACCCTGCCCATTCAGGAGGAACTTTCCTTGGGAAGACCCTTTTAATTCCTCCTGATTCTATCCTCCCAAGTGGATCACCACTACTCATTAAGTCCTTCCATAACCTATCGGCAGTAACATTACCTACTCCCTTTAACATTTTAAAAATTCTCTTCCAGGAAAGCTCATCTTTTGAGTTAACCATAACTTTTAAATAAGCTGTGACATCCTTTATGTGAGCTCTTTCAAAAAATCTCAAACCAGACCTTACTACAAATGGTATACCTCTTCTTGTAAGTTCCATCTGGACTTCCATAGAATGATAATGCGAGCGATAAAGAACTGCTATCTCTCCAAGAGACTTTCCCTCATCTCTTAACTCCAAAATTCTCTGTGCTACAAATTCAGCCTGTTGATTAACATCCCTAAGAGGTACAACTGCTGGTTTAAAATCCCCCCTCTTAACCGGACGCAAAGTTTTGGGAAACTGCTTTTTATTAGCAGAAATTATGCAGTTGGTAAGGTGAAGTATAGGAGGAGTACTTCTGTAATTGGTTTCGAGTTTAAAAATCTTAGTATCCGGGTATCTTTCAGGAAAACTTATTATATTTGTAAAATTAGCCCCACGAAAGGAATATATGCTTTGTGAATCATCCCCAACCACCATAATATTACGATGCAAAAAAGCCATAAGGTCTATTATTTCTCCCTGAAGCTTATTGGTGTCCTGATACTCGTCCACAAGAATATAGAGGAACCTGTCTGAATATATAGTTTTTATCTCGGGATATTCAACAAAGAGTTTTTTCCAGTTAAAAAGAAGATCATCAAAATCCATAAGATTAAGCTGCTTTTTTCGCTCCTTATATCTTCTTAAAACTTTATTTATGTTGTCAATCTCTTCCATTAAAAAGGGATACTTGTGCTGAACTATATTCTCTACGCTCCTCTCCATATTCAAAGCTAAACTGTTAATATCAGATAGAACCTGCGAGGTAGGAAACCTCTTTTCCTTAGGATTTACAAGGTCAGTAATGCAAGCATCAAGAAGATCTATTGAATCTTCTCTGTCCATTATCGTGTAGTTGTTCTCATACCCCAGAAGATGAGCATAATGCCTCAGGATAATGTTGCCTATATGATGAAAAGTCCCGCCAAGAATCCCCCTGGCCTGCGAAGAAAGAAGATGTTCCACTCTATGAAGCATATCCTTGGCTGCTTTGTTGGTAAAGGTAACAAGCATTATCCTCTCTGGAGAAACTCCACAATCAAGAAGCCAGGCTACTCTATAGGTAATTGTCCTGGTCTTACCACTCCCTGCTCCAGCAATTACCAGAATAGGTCCCTCCCCTGCTGTTACTGCCTCAAGCTGCTCTTCATTAAGACAAGCCTCGTAATCTATAACTGTAGATGAGGCTACCCGAAAACTTCCCAGTTTATATTTCTTTATCAAATATTACCTCTCTCTTATTCGATCTTTAACTTTTACTAAATTCTCCTGACTATCTCTTCCAAAGGTTTCCTTGGAGTAGGATGAGGTGAAAAGGCAGGATACCCCAATGGGGTAAGAGCAATTGGTTCAAGCTCATCGGAAAGATCAAGTATTTTTTTCACTTCAGAAGGATTAAATGCTCCAATCCAACAGGTTCCAAGACCCTCCGCTGTGGCGGCAAGGATAAGATGATCCATAGCAATAGCCACATCAACATCTAAATAACTCTTGCCATCAGGTCTCCTCCAGGCCTCTTTTCTCACGCCACAGGCACAAATGACAACAGGAGCATGCCAGAACCACCTCTTATTGTACACTCTATAAAATTCCTTCTTAATTTTCTCTGTTTTTATCACCACAAATCGCCAGGGTTGACGATTGGCAGCAGAAGGTGCTAATCTTGCAGCTTCCAGTACTCTCCGTAACTTATCCTCCTCTACAGGTTTTTCCTGATATTCTCTTATGCTCCTCCTTGTCCTTATCACATCATAAAAATCCATTCTCTTCCTCCCGCTTCTAAGTCAATCCTACCATTCTCTACCAAATCAAACTTTTATTACTATAATTTTATTTTATCCAATGTCAACGTGTAAGATCTCTTAATTTGACTTGCATAGAAAAATCATTACTATTTTTTTAGAACAATACCCATTGTCTGTCTTTAAAGTCTTTATTAAACTTAAGAAGGTAATAAAATGAAAAGTAAAATATCCCTGATAATTTTAATCGCAGTTATTACAGCCTTAATCTCTCTCCCGCTTTCAGGTCTTTGTAAACAAACCTCAAAAGCAGAAAAAAAAGTGGTTATGATTATAGCTCATAAGAACTTCAGGGATGAGGAACTTGAAATACCAAAAAATATAATGGAAAATAAGGGAATAAAGGTAATAGTGGCCTCTTCCTCCAGGGATTATGCTACTGGTATGCTTGGGGCGACTGTCAAACCTGATATATTAATTAATGAAATAAAAGTGAAAGATTATGACGCTATAATCTTCGTTGGTGGGTCAGGTGCAAGTTGTTACTGGAATGACCCCACCGCTCATCTAATAGCTCAAGAAGCTGTAAAAAAAGGGAAAATTCTATGTGCTATATGCATTGCCCCGGTCACTTTAGCCAACGCTGGGGTTTTAAAGGGGAAAAGGGCTACTGTATGGCCAGCAGTTAAGAATAAGTTGAGGGCAAAGGGTGCTATATACACAGGAAAAAACCTTGAGGTAGATGATGGAATAATAACTGCCAGTGGTCCTCAAGCAGCACAGGAATTTGGTAAAGCTATAGTTAATGCCCTCTTTCCACAAAATAATTCTCAAAACAAAAAAATGTAAACTAATACGTTGTATTGACAGGAAGAGTAGCTACTTCTAAAATACAAAGAAAAAGTCAAAATGAGAGAAGGAGGCAAAGATGGATGTGATGGAAGCTATTGAAAAAAGAAGAAGTGTAAGGTCTTACCAGAATAAACCTGTTTCTGAAGAAAAATTAAAAAAAATTTTAGAGGCAGCTCGCCTTGCCCCCTCGGCTAAAAACTTACAATCCTACAAATTCATTGTAGTAAAAGACCAAAAGTTAAGAGATAAACTAATGGAAGCCGCTGCCAATCAATCATTTGTGGGAGAGGCTCCAGTGGTAATTGTTGGTGTATCGCTTAACCCGGATTATGTAATGACCTGTAAAATCCCTGCTTACCCTATAGATGTTGCCATAGCTCTTGATCACATCACTCTTGCAGCTACAGAAGAAGGACTTGGAACCTGCTGGGTTGGTAAATTTTACCAGGACAAGGTCAAGGAGATTTTAAATATTCCTGAAAAATATAAAGTGGTAGCCTTACTTGCCTTAGGGTATCCTGCTGATAGTCCTGATATAAAATACAGAAAACCCTTGAAAGAACTGGTGTGCTATGATACTTTCAGTTAAATTAGACTTACTTTTAAAAACATTCAGAATTAGAAGATGATGGAAAGAACGTATGAAGATCTCCCTCTCTGGAAAACTCTTTGTTGCCTTAGTAATAGTTGGTATTATATTCTTTATAGGAACTACAGGTTATGTTTACATAGAAAAATGGTCTGTATTTGATTCTCTTTATATGACGGCTATAACGCTGACCTCTGTGGGATACCAGGAAGTTCACCCCTTATCACGGAGTGGAAGGGCTTTCACTATCTTTCTTGTAATATGTGGATATGGAATGCTGGCAATTATGGTTGGACTGGTTAGTACCTTCGTCATAGAAACAGAATTTACGGAAATAAGAAAACTCAAAAAGATGGAAAAAAAGCTTAACAAACTGGAAAACCATTATATAATTTGTGGTGGAGGAAAAATAGGAGAGAGAATTGCAGAAGAGTTTATCAAGGCAAAAATACCCTTTGCGTTAATAGAGAAAAATGAAGAAAGAGTAAATTTACTTGTTGAAAAATATCAGAATATTATTTGTATAAAAGGCGATGCTACAGATGAGAGCGTTTTAAAAAAAGCAAAGGTGGAAAAAGCGAAAGGGCTCTTAAGCACTCTTCCCTCAGATGCTGACAATTTGTTTGTCGTAATTTCTGCAAGAGCAATTAATCCCAAATTAAGAACAATTTCTCGAGCAGCTGAGGAAGAAACCCAGAGAAAACTCGTTGCAGCAGGAGCAGATGCGGTAATCCTGCCTAACCTTACAGGAGCTTTAAGAATGGTCTCTTTAGCTATCCGTCCAAATGTGGTATCCTTTCTTGACGTTATGACTGGAACAGGCGAGGTTACTCTCAACCTGGAAGAAGTAGAAATACCCCCTTACTCAACATTAACAGAAAAAACTCTGGGAGAGGCTAAAATTCCTAAAAAAACGGGATTAATAGTCATCGCCATCAGGAAAAAAAGTACCGGAACTTTTAAGTTTAATCCTCTGTCCATAGAGAAATTAGAGCCTAAGGATATACTCATAGTCCTTGGAAATAACGAACAGATAAAAAAACTCAAAGAATACGTAAAGGAGAAGTAATAAAAAATGGCCTGAAAAGGGAGACAGGCTATGATGAAACCAAGAGAAAGAATTATAAGAACCCTGGAACATAAAGAACCGGACAGGGTTCCTATAGATATGGGGAGTTCTGTAACCTCTATTCATCTTGAAGCTTACATAAGATTAAAAAAATACCTTGGCATAAATAAAGCCAAACCCCGTATCCTTGATATCATGCAACAAATAGTAAAGATAGATGAACCTGTTTTACAAAGGTTTTCTGTGGATACAAGACATCTTCATCTCAAACCTGTTACAGGATGGAAACTTCTCCCGAATGGCGATTATGTTGATGAGTGGGGAATAAAATACAAAAAGCCAGAAAACAGCCATTATTATGACATGTATGAACATCCTCTGGCAAATGCTACCCTGGAAGACCTTGACAAATACAACTGGCCGGACCCGGATGATCCACGAAGAGTAGAAGGCTTAAAGGAGGAAGCAGAAAGTATATACAACAATACTGACTATGCCATAGTCCTGAGTGGATTCAGCGAATGCCTGTTTGGACTTCCTTCCTGGCTAAGAGGACATGCTCAATTTTATATGGACCTTTTAATTGATAAAAAATTTGCTACCGCTCTTCTGGATAGACTTCTTGAATACGAAATAAGATTGGCGAGGAATGCTTTTAAGGCAGCAGGAAAGTATATCCAAATAGTAAGAGTATCTGATGATCTCGGGACAGAACAGGGACCTATTATTTCTCCGTCACTTTACAGAGAAATAATTAAACCAAGGCAGAAAAAACTTTATCAGTTTATAAAGGAACATTCAGGCGCAAAACTTCTCCTGCATTCCTGCGGCTCCGTATATGAGCTAATTCCTGACTTCATAGAAATTGGGGTAGATGCCCTGAATCCTATCCAGGTTAGTGCCAGGAATATGGATACTAAAAAGCTAAAACAGGAATTTGGAGATAAAATTACCTTCTGGGGAGGAGGATGCGATACTCAGAAAGTCCTACCTTTTGGAACGATAGATGAAGTGAAACAAGAAGTTAAAAAAAGAATAAAAGACCTTGCTCCCGGAGGAGGTTTTGTTTTCACACCTGTACATAATATTCAGTATGATGTTTCTCCAGAAAAAATCTGTGCACTATATGACACCGCTCTACAATTTGGCAAATACCCTATATCTCTTTAACTTATTTAAAAGTTAACTAAAACTGTAACTTATATCACACCATATAAAATCCTCGTTATCCATTGTTCCAAATTGGGTTCCAGGTTTTCCTTCAAAAATCATAGCTCCAGCTCCAAAATCAAATCCCTTCCCAACTTCATAGGACAGCTGTGGTGAAAGCATATAATCCTCCAGGGTTAAGTTGTAGGTTCCCAGAAACTCGAGTTTAAGCCTATCATACCAGGTTTTATAGGTGAGATGAGTAGTTAGTGAGTTTTGCCATTCTCTTTGTTCGCCATAGAGAAAAGAGAACTGTTCTGCAAGTTCTGGAGGAATACCAGCGTATTGATCTGGAGATTTAAAGTTAAATATTTTCTTACCGCTGAATTGAACAATAATATCAAGATTATCTGTTAAGGAATAACCAACCTCAAGGAGATATTTAAGGTATGGATTTTTTATATAAATGGAACTGCCGGAGGTATCCTCCGTTTGAAAGTAAGCAGCTTCTCCTTTTATATCAGTTTCACCAATCCCTGTGGCAAAACTGGTACCATATATACTAACCCTATGGTGAACAGGAACAAGAGTAATAAAAGGAAAGGCCGATAAATCTATATTATAATCAGGAAAACTGTCCCAGGTATAAAGGTAACTTAGGGAAAAATCAACCTTACTGCCAAATTTATCAATTTTTAATCCATAACTTGTATTTTTTAACTCACTCTGAGGATATTTTTCTTCTCCTATGGCAACACCTGTAGGCAAAGTAAAAGAGGGAAGCTTGCTAAAGGTAATATCGGGTATCCATACCCCTTCAAAAGCAAGGTCGTATCCTCTAAAGTAATCTACTTTGATAGCGCCAACAGCAATTCTTTGCTGCTCTGGATCAGGCTTTATCCGACTAAGATCCCATGGATTTATATTATTTGTTGGAGTATCCACTCCTGTTGTTTTTCCCCAAAATATATACTGCTTTCCTATACGGATATCACTGTTTTGAGTGTAAATATCAAGATAGGCTTCATCCAGAGATAGACTATTTCTGGAAGACTTTCCCAGCAGGTCATCAGCATATAATTTGTAAGAGAAAAAGCCCTTTCCAGAATCGTAAAGAGAAAACGATGTTTCCAGATTTATCTCCATATCCATCCTCTCCTTATCCTGTAGACCTTGTGTGAAATAATATCCTGTGGTTTTCACATAACCCTTTGTTCCTGCCATACAGAAGGTAAAGGAAAAACCAGGAAACCCTGCTATCATTAAAACAAAAATAAATGGGAAAAATTTGCGAGATATCATCCTTACTCTCCTCTCATTAAATATCTTGGAGTAAAGTAAAGACTGGGTATTTTAACATTCACTTTCATCCCTTCAAAAATGAGCTCTGTTGTATGCCCTGTTTGAACATTCTTCATCACCATTTTCTGAGCTATCCAGTATTTACCTGAGAATAATTTATATTCTTTTAAAGTTAAAATTTTTAAAAGATTCCCAAGCTCATCATAAAACTCTACCTTGTGCACGAGGAAATTTTTGGAATCAATCCAGGAAATCTTTTTCGAGTAGCCTGTTTCTTTTTTCACCTTTTCTGTCGCAGGGGTAGACTCAACAACATAGCACAACATCCCCTCGTATTTTTCTTCCTTAAGCAGTTTATATTTCCACTCATCAATATTTATAGATTCCATATCCTTGTAAGAAAAATCAGAACCCATAAAACTTCCCTTTTTCTTACCTGCTTCTATCCTCATCACTTTATGTAAGACCGGAAGATATAGATACTGAAGGTCAGAACCCTCTGGTTGCTCCAGCGTGAGAAAACTGGTACCCGCAACATCAGCTGGCTTGATAAATTTAACATATCTTTTTTCAAGGTCATTTTTTATTTTAGAATAAGATTGTAAAGTCCTCTCTCTCACACTACCAGTTTTTGATATAAGCCTCATCACAAGTTTTCCCTCGCTTCCTTCGGGCTCAGGGTTAGCATCCATCTTCTCCATAATTTCTCTACCTGTAAGAGAGAAGGAAGCTCCTGCAAAAAAACTCAAAGAAAAAACTCCTACAACCACTCCTGCAATTAAAATTTTCAAACTTTTTCTCATCACTAACCTCCCTGAAATTGAAGATAACTAAAAATTAATTTAATACTTATCTCTCACATAAGAATCTTTTCTTTCCATCAACCTGGACCTTGTTATTATCATCGTTGCTGGTAAAATCGTTAGCGCTCCTGTAGCACTTATAACCATTACTAAACTCATAAGTCCTCCCATGAACTGATACCATTTTATAGAAGAAGCCATAAGCACTAAAAATCCGGCAGAAACAGTAACGGCATTATAAAATATAGCCTTCCCTGTAGTACGAGTAGTAGTAACAAGAGCTTGAAGGACAGACTGATTTGCACTTTCTGCCTGCAATCTTGATACAAAATGAACAGCGTAATCAATACCTATACCCACAGCTATGGCTGCAATAGCAACTGTTCCAATATTTAAAGGAATCTTAAACCATCCCATCACCCCAAAGTTAATTAAAATAGCAATGCTTATAGGAATAAGAGAAAAAAGTCCTGCTTTAAGAGAACGAAAGATAACAGCAGAAATAACAAAAACTAAAACCAGAGAAAGAATAATACTTCTTATAAAAGTATTAACCAATAGCGTATTTATAATAGGAAAAAGGAATCCTTCTCCTGTTACCTTTACTTCCACCTCCGATGGGAAATTTTTCTTAACGTAAGAGTTTATATCACTTATAACCTTTTTTATCTTAGCAGTGTGACCTGATTTTAGAAAAATCATTATGTTTGCCATCTGAAAATCATTATTAACGAACTTCTCGAAATCCTTGGGATCAGCAGACATTGAATAAAGGAGAAGATATTGAGCGACTTCCTGCCTGGTGTTGGGAATAACATAAAAATTTTCTTTATCCTGGTGCAAAGCCTTATTTATAGATTTAACAAAATTATTAATGGAGGTAACACCTCCTACGTAAGGTAAGCTCTTAACATAATTTTCCAGACCATCCATTGCCTTCAATACACGTGGTTCCTTTATCCCATCAGGATGAGGAGTTTTAATAATTACCTGAAGAGGAGTTGTTCCCATGAAATAACGATTTAAAACATCTTCAGCTACCCTATAGGGATTATTAGAAGGGAAGAAAAGCAAAGGATTGGATTCGGTGCTTAAAAGAGGAATGCCTGCTACAAAAAACAGTGTGATAGCTCCTGCTATAAAAAGTACTGCTATCTTTTTCCTGTAAATTCCCTCTCCTAATTTTCCAAGAAAAGAAGAAAGATAACCAATATCATCTGGACTTAAATGTGATTTTTTTTTCTTCTTATCCGGCAGTCTGGCTGGTAAGAACATTATAAGGGAAGGAATAAATAAAAGAGAAAAACAAAGAGCAGCTCCTATACCAAAAGCAGATAAAAGACCAAATGTCCTAAGCCCCTTCATCTCGGATACAGCCAAGGAGCTAAATCCAGCAATTGTAGTTAAACCTGCTACTAAAACAGCATTACCTACTTTAGTTAAAGTAGCCTCCACCATCTTTGCTTTACTCTTCCTGTCAGAAAGCTCATAGTACCTGTTAAGAATATGAATACCATAAGCTGTACCCACAGCCATGAGCAGAATAGGCAAAATAAACGTAACGATAGAAAGAGGAATTTTCAAAAGACTCATGCCACCGATAGCCCATACTGTACTGATTGCAACTGTTGTAAGGGGTAACAGTACTCCCATAAAGGTCCTGAAGTTCAAATACAAGATAATTACAATAACAAGAAGAATAAGGGGTATAAGATAAGTAAGGTCCCTCATCATAAGTTCACCCAGACTTGAATCAACAACAGTTTTCCCTCCTATATAAATTTTCTCTGGACCCTCTTCTTCTCTGGCTATCTTTTCTATTTTTTTGGCAAGAGCTGCTTTGTCTGCTTTTTCGTTCAACGATACCATTATAGAAGCTGCCCTTCCATCTTTTGAAACTATACCCTCAAATATCTTATTATCCATAATCCGCTTTTTATATTGCTGCATTTCCTGGTAACTTTGAGGGATCCTGTCACCTAATACCGGATTAACTTCAATTCCCCATTCAGTTCCCTTTATATAATCCATCTCAGTGGGAGAAATAACATCATCAACCCCCGTTAAAGAATCAGCCTCGCGAGAGATAGTGCGTATTTTTTTGAGAGTGGCTTGATTAAATATATCCTTCCCTGGGGGAGCAACTATACCTATAATAACATATTCTCCGGTGGTACCAAAAATATCTTTAATTTTGTCAAGATATTTTTTCTCAGGAATGGGAGGAATTTGCTTTGTTACATCCGTTTCCATCTTGATATATCTGAATTGAAAGGCAAAAAATATCGTAAGGATAACAATGCAGGCAACGATAACATGGGGATATCTGCTTACTATTCTGGCAAGTTTATACACGATATTTTCTCCTTAACATTATTTCATTATTCAATTTTTGCAATTTTAAATATTTTAATAAAGATTTATTTTTTGTCAAGGAGTTTGGAGGAAAATAGCTGGAAGTTTTTTTTCTTATAATAAAGCCAGCGAGCAAGATAAAGAAAGGGAGTGTCTAAAACAGCAATTATCCACTTAAAAAGATAAGTGGTAAGAAAAATCTGACAGAAGACTGGAAAAGAAAATACTCCCCAGAAAGCTAAAAAGGTAAATACTGTTGTGTCAATTAGCTGACTGACCATAGTGCTAAGATTGTTTCTTAGCCAGAGCCAGCGTCCTCCAGTCACCCTTTTCCAAAAGTGAAAAGCCCAAACATCATGATGTTGAGAAATAAGATAAGCTGAAAGAGAGGCAATTACAACTCTCGGCATAAGATTAAATATCGCCTCAAGATGTGACTGGATAGCATCACTAACATCGGGTTTAAACCTTATTGCAAATTGCATGGCAACTGTAGCACTTATTAAAGCATAAAAGCCAACCCACACAGCTTTCCTTGCTTCTCTCTTACCATATATTTCTGATAGAATATCTGTGTTGAAAAATATACTGGCGTAAACCACATTACCTAATGTGGCAACCATGCCAAACATCTGAATAGTTTTTATTACTTGAAGATTGCAAACAAAAGTCCCCATGGCCACCATAACGTATAATCCGTATCTTCCCCAAATATAAAAGGCAAAAATAGAAAAAGAAAGATCAACAATAATAAAAATGAACCAGAGTATTTCGTTAGGCATAGATTAACTCATCTTCTTTTTTCTCTTCTTTTATTATTTTTATAGTCTCAAGATAAGCTTCCATGCTGGGAGTAATCTTCCTGGTCATATCATCAACACCACCTTGTTTATTACTCTGTTTTATGTTTTATCTTACCATGGTAAATATTAAATTTAAAAGACCGCCCACTCCCAATGCTGTTGCTATCATAAGGAGAGTGCTTTTCAGGGTATCCTTTATCCCCAGTTCTTTTAAAAAGACAACAAAAGTAGCCACACAGGGGAAATATACGGCCAGTATAACAACAGCAATTATAGCCTGGTAAATATCCATGATACCTTTATTTAAAAGAGGAGCAATAAGACCTGTAGCTACATCTTTACGTAAAAACCCTATTAAGAGGGGGTAAATTGCTTCCCGGGGAAGTCCTAACCAGCCTCCCAGAGAGGGAGATAGAACATCTGAAAGAATCTTGGTAATCTGGAGGGTGTAAAGAACATTAACAATCAATATCCCTACAAATACCCAGGGAACAGCATCAAGAAAAAAACGTTGCAACCTGAGAGCTGCTTTCATCCCCAGATTAGAAAAACGAGGTAGCCTGTAAGGTGGGATTTCTATAGCTATTTCAGGTGTTTCTCCAGGTAGTACCCTGTTAAGAAGAGAACCTGCCCCAACAAATATACAAAGTAAAATACCATACACAACCACCACCCATTCTACACCAAAAGGACCAATTATGTTTAAAATCACAGCAGTTTGAGCCATACAGGGAACGGAGATGCCAAGAAGAGTAAGAACCACAAACCTCTGCCTTTTTGTCTCCAGAATTCTCGAAGCCATAGCTCCAGGAACATTGCAACCAAAAGCCAAGATTACCGGAATAATAGAATAACCATGAAGACCTATTTTATGAAATATACTATCCACCAGCACCGCCAGTCTCGGAAGATAACCCACGTCTTCAAGCAGGGTAAGAATAACATAAAAAATTAAAACAGCCGGTAAAACTACTCCTATAGGAACAAAAACACCCGTGGTCAAAAGCCCTAAGGATTCAAGATAACCAGCTCCTGAAGTACCCAGAAGTATATCATGTACAAAACCTTGCGGGAAAAAACTCTCCACGATAAAATGAATCACTTTATCATAAGGACCTTCAAAAAATGGAACCATAATTTTATCTGTTATCCATCCTGCCAAAGTTACAAAAAGATAAAATATGCCATAGAGAACTAAAAAAGCAAGAGGAATTCCCGTGGAGGGTTTTACCGTAATATCACCAAATTTTTCCAGCCAGGTAGGATGCCGATGATGCACCTTCTGAACTCTTTTAACAATGGAACCTGCTTGCCCAAATCTGGCTTTCAACATAATAGATTCTATCTGCTCTTTATGGTCCTGTTCTATTTGCCTTATAGATTTGGTAAAAATATCTATGGGAATCTTTTTTTTAAACTCCTCCAACCCTTCTAAAGCAAGAACCACCTGCCAGCGAGGAAGACCTGTTTTTTGAACTATACTCTTTATAGCCCTCTCTATTCGGGGCTCAAACTCTATCTGCATTCTCAGCTCTCTTTCCCCTTCCCTACAACAAATTCCTTTATAAGCTGGTAAAGTTCTTTTATACCTTCTCCACTTACGGCCACAGTACAAACAATTGGCAGTTTAAGTAACTTTTCCATAAGGGAAACATCTATTTCTATTCCTCGATGTCTTGCTGCATCAATCATATTAAGATCTAAAATCATAGGGATATTGATCTCACGTAATTGAAGGGTGAGATATAGATTTCTCTCAAGATTTGTTGCATCCACAACATTAATTATAAGATCGGTTTGCTTTCTCAAAAGTAAATTTAAAGCCACTTCTTCAGCTTTATCAGAAGGGATAAGAGAATAAGTTCCTGGTGCATCCACTACCTTTAACTTAACTCCATTTACCCTCATTATTCCCTCTAAATACTCTATTGTGGTCCCAGGATAGTTAGAAACCACAACCTTAACTCCGGTAAGGCGATTAAAAATAACGCTTTTTCCTACATTGGGATTACCCATAAGTACCGCTCTCATAACTGTCTCTTAAAATTTCAAAAAGTGCTTATCTTTTTAACAAAATCTTTGCTGCCATACCTCTTCCTATAGCAACCCTCCCTCCACCTACTATCTCCACCATTATGGGACCTCCTATTGGTTGAGCAGCTATTTTGCGGACTTTTCTCCC
>JAGGZA010000089.1 GCA_021162265.1 Candidatus Aerophobota bacterium
ACTCCCTGATACTCTTTTCTTTCTTGAGAATAAACAAAGTATATACTCCTAAAAGAGCTATAGCTGCAAGTAAACTTAAACTAACAAACATGAAAAAATTCCTCCTGAAATAAAAATCCTATAATAAAAAATAAATTGTGTTTTTAATTTACTTTGACTTCTTACAGCTTAGAAAATTGAAAATATTCCAGAGAGAGAGAGATGTGCCCGCACTGCCTTACTCTCATTGAAAGGATTTGTGAAGGACTATCTTATTTTTTATAACTGTTTTAAAGTATCATTACTTCTGAAACCTGTCAAGTTCTAAGCAACACATATTCTGTCCTTACCTTTTCTTTTAGCCTCGTACATAGCAGCATCAGCCTTTTTAACTACATCACTACCATCTCTTGAATCAGCAACTCCCATACTTACCGTAATTTTATACTGAGGGTAGAGTTTTTGATGAATCTCTTTTTGTATTCTTTTTGCAACTTTCTCCGCTTCTTTTTTTGACGTATGGGGTAAAAGAACTCCAAATTCCTCTCCCCCTAATCTATAAGCAGAATCTATTTTACGCAAATGGTTCTTTAAAATACCGCTTATGATTTGCAAAACTTTATCTCCTTCCTGGTGTCCGTATGTGTCATTACATTCTTTAAAATTATCTATATCAATATAAAGAAATGAGTAAACCTCCCTGTATCTCCTTGACCTTTCCTTTTCTTCCTCTAACATTTGACAAAAGCACCTATAGTTAAAAGGACCTGTTAAGGGATCTCTTGCCACAAGTTCACGCAGAGTCTCCTCGGCCCTGATCTTAGTAATACCTGCTGCTATATCTTCTGATATATTCTCAATCAATCTTCTGTCTCCTTCAGATAAAGTCTTACCCTGAACCTTGCAAATACAAAGAACTCCATGAAGTCTATCTCGTGTTTTCAGGGGAGTTGCATAAACTTCCTTTAAATTTATACCATAACTTTCAAAAGGAGAAAGAAGGTAAAATTTAACTTTCTTCTCCTGAGGATTATAAACATAAAAGGATTTATTAGAAAGAGCTGCTTTTATTATTATATCCTCTTCGCATTCTTTAAATTTTTTCTTAAACCTCAACCTCCTGGGGAAACCAACACTTGTCAAAAGAAAAAGGATGCCTTTTTCGGAGTCATAGATAAATATACCACCAAAATCAAAACCAACCACCTCACGCAATCCTCTTAAAATTCTGTAAGAAAGTTCTCCTATGGTATTGGCTCTGTTAATTGACCTTCCGATAAGTCTGTAAAGTTTACCAAGTCTTTCTATTTCATCCTGCTGCTCTTTCCTTTTTGTAATATCTCTTGATATCCCCATTGTGCCAATTACTTCCCCTTTATCATTATACCAGGGAACCTTAGTGACAGATATCCAATACTCCTTTCCATCTGCATGGGTGATTTTTTCCGTCTTATCAACCAGTGGTTTCTTTGACTCCATCACCATTTTATCATCTGCAAAGGAACTTTTTGCCTCATCTATCTGGAGAAAATCAAAATCAGTTTTACCCACCATTTCCTCAGGAATTGTACCTGCATGACTGGCTTTTGCTTTATTTACCAGAACAAACCTATTTCTCCGGTCCTTAAAATACACAGAATCCGGGATATTATCCATAAGTGTCCTCAAAAGATTATGTTCTCTTTTTAACCTCTGCTGCAACTTTTCACGCTCTGTTATATCCTGCGCCATTGAAATCACAAGTTGCAATTTCCCCTTATCATCCTTCAAAATAGTGTTATACCATTCACATCTTATTATTCTCCCCTCTTTTGTTAAATTGTCATTTATGCTGTGGATGGGAAGTTTTCCTGTCTTCAACTCCTTAACTACCTTCTCTACTTCTTTTCTTGCACTTTGGGGAATAAGAAAATCAAAGAAATTTTTACCTATTATCTCCTCCTCCCTCCAGCCAAAAATCCGCTGTGCGCTTTTATTCCAATAAACTACCTTGCAGTCAGGAGTCCATACTACAAAAGCCAGAGGAGAAGCATCGGCAATTATTCTACATATATTACTTCCCACCAATTCACTTACTATATCCCCCATCTTTTTACCTTATACAACATTGACGATATTAAAACTTTACTTATATTGATAAAAGTAAATATTTTGTGGTATTATGTGGACAAAAATAAAAAAAGTCAAGAAAATAGGGAGAAAAAATGCATATTTTATCTATAATTAACGGGAGTTACGGTAAAAGAATAGTTGAAAATATCCGATCTCACAGTCCTTCAGACTGGAAGGTAAGCACCTGGGTAGCTCCTTCTCGCTTTCCACCAATCATTGAGGAACCAGAAGAGTTTCTTCCTTCAAGCCTTCCCCGGGCTGACCTACTGCTCTCCCTTGGAGAAAACGCTGGGGTGGCAGAGCTTATTCCAGACCTGTGCAGACTATCAAGGGTAAAAGCAGTTATTGCTCCCTGCGATAATAGAGACTGGTTACCATCAGGACTTAAAAATCAGATAAAGAAAGAACTTGAAGATTCTGGTATAGAGTGCGCTTTCCCTTCACCTTTTTGTTCTCTTACCGAAAAATTCAACAAAAATGAGTATATAATGCTATTTGCAAGGTACTTTGGGGAGCCAAAGGTTACCCTCGCGCAGGATCAGGGAAAAATAAATAAAGTTACAATTGAAAGGGAAGCTCCCTGTGGTTGTACCCGGTTTATTGCAAAAAAAATTATAGGAATTGAGGTTCAAAAAGTGGAAGAAAAAGCAGGACTTTTCCACCACTACTATCCCTGTCTTGCTTCAGGAAAAGTAGACCCAAGATCTGGAGATTCCCTTCTTCATCAATCAGCAAATATTACAAAACTCATATTTAAAAAAGCTATGCAAATTGAAAAAGAAAAGTAAACAGGATTATATTACCTTTATCTTATTCTTGCCCTCTCTTTTAGCCTCATACATCGCTTCATCAGCTGTTCTTACTACATTCTCACTCGTATCCGAATCGGTCACTCCCATGCTTACCGTAATACGGGCAAAAGAAAGGTTCTTACAGACCCTATCCTTTATCCTCTCTGCAACCGTTCTTGCCATTTCCTTCTTTGTGTGAGGGAGAAGAATCACAAACTCCTCTCCTCCATATCTATAGGCAGAATCTGATTTGCGCAAAGAGCTCTTGAGAATTTCCCCCAGTTTTTTCAAAACTCTATCCCCCTCCAGATGCCCATAGGTATCATTGTATGCTTTAAAGTTATCTATATCAAGATAAATCGCTGAGTAAACTTCTCCATATCTTTTTCCTCTCTCTTCCTCTTCTTCAACTTTTTGCCATAAATGCTGATAATTATAAAGACCTGTTAAGTAATCCTTCTGTGTAAGTTCCCGAAGTTTTTCCTCAGCTTTAATTTTAGCAATTCCCGCTGCTATTTCCTCTGAAACAGCATCAAGTAAAGATCTGTCCTCTCTGGATAGTGTCTTTGGCTCCTTCACAACAACCTGCAAAACTCCCTCAAGTTTATCCTGACTTATCAATGGCAGAGTGTACATTTGAGATATATTGTATTTTTTGCAAAGGGAATGAACATATCCTGTGAGAGGATGCTCTTTCATATTTTCAATATATATTGGCTTTCTTTTTAAAGCAGAGAAAGCTGCTACTTTAAGTTCCTTCCCCTCTACTTTTTGCTCCCTAATTGTTTTTTCCTTTAAATCATCCGGATAACCCACCTGAACAAGGAGAACAAGGGCATTTTTTTCTTTTTTGTAAATTAAAATATCTGCCATATCGTAGGCAATTATGTCCTTTAGAGTATTAAGTATCCTTCTGCATAACGTATCCAGATTAGCAGAAAGATTAACCGCTCTCCCGAGTCTCCTGTAAAAGGTACCAAGATTTTTAATCTTTTCTTCCATTATTCTTTTATCCGTGATATCCACCAGATTTCCAAGTATAGCAGTTTTCCCATTGTATTTAATGACTGTAGGTATGTTTTCCACCCAGACCTTCTCTCCATTTTTTCTCAAGCCAATAAATTCAGGTCGCAGCGGTATATTCTTAGTGTTTGCCTCAATCACCCGATTAGTAAGTCTCTCCATCTCCTCCCTGTAAGAGGGGTCTACAAGCTTTAAATAATTAATTGAGAGAAGCTCCCTCCTGGTATATCCTGTTAACTTTTCCATAGCTTTATTTACAAACACAAACTTTTTGTCCTGGAATATATACACACCTGTTGTTAAATTTTCCAGAATCATCTTGAGTATTTTTTCACTTTCCTTTAATTTCTTTTCCGCTTTTTTAAGATGGGTGATGTCCCTTACACAAACTACAAACGATCCTCTCTTCGGCACAGAAAATACAACATTGTGAAACCACCGCCCCTCTCTTGAATCCTCAAAAACCTGAGGTCTTCCCTCTTTTATAGCTTTCCTTCCCTTCTCAAGTCGCTTTTTTGCAATTTTTTGAGGCATAATTTCAGAAAGATTCCTGCCTATAATCTCTTCTTTACTCATACCTAAACTTTCAGCCATCTTTAAGTTAACATCGAGAAACTCTCCATTTTCGCTTATTTCTGCCATAAAGTGGGGCGAGTTTTCTACAATTATCCTGTATTTCTCTTCCATACCCTTACCTTGATAATTATCCTCTATAAAGCTACTCATACAACTACTCTCATAAAATCCTTTGCTATCTCCAGATTAGGATGGTTTTTTACCATTTTCCTCAAACTTCTTAAATCCTTATACCTTCTGCTTATATGGGTTAAAATCACTCTTGCAACTTTTACTTTATCTAAAAATTTCATTACCTCTCCAACTGATGCATGCCCATAATCTTCAAAATCCTGTGAATCAAAATAAGTACAATCCTGGATTAATAAATCGGCATTTTGAGAAATTTCAATTAGACTATCGCATATTCTTGTATCTCCAGAATAAACGACCTTTTTCCCTTTCTCAACAGAATACACCTCCTCCAGCTTTACCTGTTTGCTATTAAAAAACACCTTTCCTTTTCTCTTCAATTCACCGTAAAGCTCCGATTTATCTGGCAATCCTAATTTCTTTAACTTCTCCTTATCAATTCTCACTTTATCCTTTTCCACAAGAGCATAAGCCACAGAGGGAACAGTGTGATTAACAGGAGTTGAGACAATAGTAAAGTAATCTGTCTCAAGCAGACTTGTTATACCATGTTCCCCTGTAGGAACAGCCTTATATATAATGTTAAAAGATGGTGGAGAATACCCCAGATTTAAAAGTACTCTTGTCCTATCCGGTTCTGTAGAGCAAATGGTTAAAGGAGTATTTCTGCCCTCAAAACCCATAGTCTCTACCAGACCAGGAAGACCAAGGTAGTGGTCTGCATGCCAGTGGGTTATGAAAATATGGTTTATTTTCATAAAATTTAAACCAGCGATAAGCATCTGTCTTTGCGTACCTTCCCCACAGTCAAAGAGATAACAGAATTCTCTATCAGATGTATAAGTAAGATGTAGTGCCGGGTGGGACCTTTTTCTTGTTGGAATTCCTGCTGTCGTTCCAAGAAAGACAATCTCAATCCTGCTCATGTGGAAGGCCCCTGATCATGTCAAAGGTGTGAGGCAGTATAGGAAGCAGAAGAGCAAGACACTCCTTCACTCCTTTAGGACTTCCGGGAAGGTTAACAATGACACTCTTCCCTCTTACACCAGCAATGCCTCTTGAAAGAACAGAAGTAGGGGACGAGGAGAAAGTCTTTAACCTCATTAATTCACCAAAACCAGGTATCTCCTTTTCTATAATCTGTTTTGTTACATCAGGTGTTATATCCCGGGGAGAGATACCTGTCCCTCCTGTGGTCAGCAAAAGGTCAACTTCCTGCTTATCTGTTAAATAAAGCAATGCGGATTGCAAAACACCTTTATCGTCAGGAACTATCCTGTACTCGACAACCTCTCCTATGGAACTTACCATCTGCTGTATGATCTTTCCACTTTTATCCACTCTTCTGCCATTAAAACAACTATCACTTACTGTTATTATCCCTATTTTCATCTCTCAACACCAGTACCGTATCACCCTTTTTAACCCACCCTCCTCTTAACACTCTGGTAAATATGCCCTGCTTTGGCATAATGCAGTTTCCAATTTTTTTAGAAATCTCGCACAGATCATGGCACTTTTTCCCGATTTGAGTAACCTCCAAAAACACATCAGAACCCACTTTGATCTTATCCCCTAATTTGAGCGAGGAAAGTTTCACCCCTTTTGTAGTTATATTCTCTGCAAAATCACCTGGTTTTAATTTGATGTTAAAGTTATTTTTCCTGAGAAGAGAGTTTTGCTTTTCTATGTCTTCCCAGGACAAAAGGCTTACCTGGCGATGATAAAAACCATAGTGAGCATCTCCTCTAACGCCAAAACCCTTTTCTATATAAGCTTCCCCTATTGGATACTTGGAGGTACCTTTTCTGGAAGAAATATTTAAGGAAAAAATCTCCCCCAAATTTAAACTACCTCCTCCTTCCTTTTCTCTATTAACTTTATATCATCTATAATCATACTCTTATCAACTGTCTTGCACATATCATAAACAGTAAGAGCTGCAACTGCAACTGCGGTAATAGCTTCCATTTCAACTCCGGTACGGTCAACTCCTTTTACTATAGATTCTATTGCTACATAAGAATCCCCAAAGCTAAATTTAACATCAGCCCAGGTTATCTTTACCGGATGACAAAGAGGAATAAGATGAGGAACATCTTTTAAAGCAAGAAGAGAGGCTACTTTTGCATTCTCTATGACATTACCTTTGGGCACTTTATTTTCTCTTATTAAATTAACCGTTGAAGCTGACATTATAACCTTTCCCGAAGCTCTTGCCTGTCTTTTACAAACTGGTTTTTCTCCTACATCTATCATACCATTACACCTCTTTAATATGTGTTTCTTAAATTCTAAAGCAAAGACAGCTTATGTCAAGAAAAACAATTGACTTAAAAAGAGGCTTTCCTATAATGGCAAAAGGTAAAAGGCTGGTGGTATATGGAAGAGAAAGTAAAAAAATTAAAGGAAATAATTAAAAAGATGGAAAGTGTTCTGGTTGCCTTTTCCGGAGGGGTAGATAGCACTTTTCTTTTGAAATTTGCAAAGGATACTTTAAAAGAAAAAGTTATGGCTGTAACTGCAGTTTCTCCAACCTATCCAGAAGAGGAACTTAACGAGGCAAAAAAAATAGCCAGGATGCTGGGAGTAAAACACATACTTGTGGAAACAAAGGAGCTTGAAAATCCTGAATTTACCCGTAACTCCCCCTGGAGATGTTACTGGTGCAAAAGGGAACTTTTCTCTGTATTAAATAAAATAGCACAGGCAAATAATATTAAGCAGGTTATAGACGCCTCAAATTGGGACGATTTAAAAGACTTCAGACCAGGAATGCAAGCTGCCAGGGAAATGGGCATAAACTCACCCTTAAAAGAAGCAGGATTAACAAAGGCTGAGATTCGTATTCTCTCAAAAAAAATGGGGCTTCCCACCTGGAACAAACCATCTCTTGCCTGTCTTTCTTCTCGCATACCTTACGGGATGGAAATAAAAAGAGAAGATGTTGAGAAAATAGCGAAAGGAGAGAGTTTTTTAAAGAAGCTGGGATTCCACCAGGTAAGGGTCAGACACTACAAGGATACAGCGAGAATTGAGGTCCTGCCAGAAGAAATACCCAGATTGTTAAAAAACGAAAACAGAGAAAAAATTGTAAAAAAATTCAAAAATCTTGGCTACATCTATGTAACCATTGATCTGGAAGGATATAGAAGTGGAAGTATGAACGAAGTTTTAGGGAAGATAAAATCACCCTTTACAGGAAACAAACCTTAATTAATTTCAAAAGGAGAGATTAACCTTTCAAAAGCTCTTTTAAAATCATTCCCGTGTAACTATCCGGGTTTTCTGCTACCTCTTCAGGAGAACCACAGGCAACAAGTTTCCCTCCCTCATCTCCTCCCTCTGGTCCAAGGTCAACAATATAATCGGCTACTTTTATAACATCAGGATTATGCTCAATTACTACAACAGTATTACCTTTATCTACTAACCTGTTCAAAACATTTAAAAGTTTTTCAATATCAGCAAAGTGAAGTCCTGTCGTGGGCTCATCAAGAATATACAGAGTTTTTCCTGTACCCATCTTGGAAAGCTCCCTTGCGAGTTTGACTCTCTGAGCTTCACCTCCTGAGAGAGTAGGAGCAGGTTGGCCTAACCTGATATAACCAAGACCTACATCATAAAGGGTTTTCAGCTTTCTCTTTATCTGAGGAACATTGTGGAAAAACTCAAGTGCTTCCTCTACGGTCATGTCCAGAACATCGGCAATATTCTTACCCTTATACTTTATCTGGAGAGTTTCCTTATTGTATCTTTTTCCCTTACAAACGTCGCAGGGAACAAAAACATCTGGTAAAAATTGCATCTCTATTTTTATCATTCCTTCTCCCTTGCACTGATGACATCTTCCTTTGCGAACATTAAAACTAAACCTTCCCTGCGAGTATCCTCTCATCCTGGCTTCCTCCACCCTGGCAAAAATCTGACGGATAGGAGTAAAGACTCCCGTATAAGTAGCAGGATTGGACCGGGGAGTTCTTCCAATTGGTGATTGGTCAATAACCACTACCTTATCTATATATTCAACACCCTCTATTCTTTCATGTTTTCCAGGCTTAACCTTACTCCTGTAAAAGTGCTGGGCTAAAGCTCTGTAAAGAATATCTTCCACCAGAGTACTCTTGCCCGAACCTGAAACCCCTGTAACGCAGGTAAAGGTTCCTAAAGGAATTTCCACATCTATGTTCTTTAAATTGTGTTCTCTTGCCCCAATTATTTTAAGATAATGACCACCCTTAGCCCGACGGCGAGAAGAGGGCAAGGGTATTCTTAACTCTCCCTTAAGGTATTTACCGGTTAAACTTTCAGGGCAATTTTTTATATCAGAAATGGACCCCTGAGCAACAACTTTTCCTCCGTGTTCCCCGGCACCAGGACCAAGGTCGATTATGTAGTCTGCAGCTTCTATAGTGCTCCTGTCATGCTCCACAACAACCACAGTATTTCCCAGATCCCTTAGCTCTTTCAGTGTATCGAGCAGGCGCCTTATATCTCTTTGATGTAAACCTATACTTGGCTCATCGAGAATATAAATTACACCCATCAACCCTGAACCAATTTGAGTAGCAAGACGAATGCGCTCTGCTTCCCCTCCTGAAAGGGTACCTATTCGCCTATCTAAGGTTAAATAGTCAAGCCCTACACTCACCATAAACCCAAGGCGTTTTCTTATCTCTTTCAGGATTTCATCAGCAATTAGTTTTTCCCTTTTAGTAAGACGAAGTGAGGAGAAAAATTCCTGGCATTTCTTTATACTCATCTTCACAATATCATAGATATTTTTACCCCTGATTTTTATTGCCAGGCTCTCCTGGCGCAACCTGGCACCCTTACATAAAGAACAGGGCGTTTCTCTCACATACTTTTGAATTTCCTCTTTCACATACTCTGATTCGCTTTCTCTGTATCTTCTTTCAAGATTGGGAATAACTCCTTCAAAAGGAGCTCTATAAGTGTAGTAATCCCCACCTCTATACTCGGTAAACTCAATTTCCTCAGAATCCGAACCGTAAAGTATAACCTGCTGAATGAAAGGAGGAAGGTTCTTAAAAGGCGTATCCAGAGAAAATTTATAATGTTTTGCCACTGCGGCAAGCTGCCTGAAATAGTACCGCGAGGCTGTCCTCGCCCACCTGTAAAATCCCACTCCTTCCTCCCAGGGGACAATAGCTCCCTCTCTGATAGATTTCTCTGGATAAGGAACAACAAGCTCGGGATCAATAGTCTGCTGAGTTCCAAGACCTCCACAGACAGGGCAAGCACCATAAGGTGAATTAAAAGAAAACATCCGAGGAGAAATCTCCTCATAGCTTATCCCACAGTGAGGACAGGCAAAACGAAGAGAAAAGGGATGTTCTCTTTCTTCTTTCTTATCCTTTACTGTAACTAAAATGAGCCCTTTTCCTTTTTCACTGGCAAGCTCCAGC